>NZ_JABXFD010000416.1 GCF_013372625.1 Actinomadura sp. BRA 177 | reverse complement strand
TCTGCGTGGGCAGCGACAGACGCGACCTGCCGCACCGTCAGCGTCCCGCTCCGCCAGGGCCAGGCGCGCACCCGGGGCCCATCCCACAACTGGGCCACACCCACTAGCGACCCTGGTCTCGTCCCGCCCGGGACCGCACACGAGATGCCGCGTAGCCCCGCGGGCGCGCAGCGCGGTGTACGAGGGAGGCGCCACCGAGTCGAAGGGAAGGAGGAGATCAGTGGCAAGAGATGGTTACGAGCAGTGGGGGCTGGAAAGCGGGGTTCGTGCTTGACTCTGGCGCAGCGGCACGCTGCCGGCTCGGTGGGACGGGTCTGCCGTTGCCTCTGCAGGAGGGCCTTGGCTTCTCTTTAGTGGCGGGGGACGGCGGTTATGGAGGTTGCGGTGCGGACTATGGCTACGTCTCCTTCCTGGTCGGTGCGGTGGATTTGGGTGTGGAGGCGGCGGAGGAGGGTGAGGGTCGCGGGTGAGGGGTGGCCGTAGTCGTTGTGTTCGCCTACTGAAATGAGGGAGATGGAGGCGTGGGCGGCGGCCAGGAAGCGGGGGTCCTGGCTGCGGGAGCCGTGGTGTGGGACTTTCAGGACCTGGACGTGGGGGACGGTCGCCTCCAGGGCGCGTTGGGCCTCTGTTTCGATGTCGCCGGCGAGGAGTGCGCTGAAGCCTGGTTTGCGGGCGACGAGGACGACGCTCGCGTTGTTGATCGTGGTGCCGTCGTCCTTCGGTGAGAGGGGGTGGGCGGTGCCGAGTGGGGCCAGGATCGAGAGGGTCAGGTCGCCTATGCGCCATTGCTGGCCTGGTTCGGCGGGGCGGGAGTGGAGCCCTGAGGTGTAGCGGGCCTCGCGGCCTGCGGTGGCGGGGGTCGTCAGCACCTCGTGGACCGTGCGGTGGTGGCGGACGCCGGACGTGCCGTTGATGTGGTCGGCGTGCGGGTGGGTCAGGATGAGGAGCGGGACGTCCGTCACGTGGAGGCGTCGCAGGCAGCGGTCGACGAGGGCGGGTTCTGGGCCCGTGTCCACGACGACGGCCTGTCCTGGGCCGGTGGATAAGGCCAGGGCGTCGCCTTGGCCCACGTCGCAGGCGACCAGCTGCCAGCCGGGCGGTGGCCAGCCGGGGGCCATCGCGCGCATGGCGATGACCCCGATCAGGACGCCGGTCATGGCCGCGGCGGCGATCACGCGCAGGCGGCTGCTGCGCAGGATCAGGAACGCCGCGGTGCCGGTCGCCAGGAGGGCCGCGGCGCCGAGGGCGCCGCCGGTCCAGGGGATGGTCGCGTAGGGCAGCGCCGCGGCGGTGCGGGCGACCCAGATGATCCAGCCGACGGCCAGGCCGGCGGGCCACACGATCAGCCGGGCGAGGGGCAGCGAGACGAGGGCGGTCACGGCGCCGAGGGCGCCGAGGAGGGTGGCGGGCGCTACGGCGGGGGCGGCCAGCAGGTTCGCGAAGACGGAGACGACGCCCACCTCGCCGGAGAGCATCACCAGGACCGGGGCCACGGCGACCTCGGCGGCGGCCGTGACGGCGAGGGCGTCGGCGAGGGGGCCCGGCAGCCGGCGCGCGAGGCGTTCCCGCCACGGCGGTGCCAGGACCAGCAAGCCGGCCGTCGCGAGGACGGAGAGGGCGAAGCCGTACGAGCGGGCACGTTCCGGGTCGATCAGGACGAGGAGGAGGACGGCCGCCGCCAGCGCGGGAAGACCCTGGCGTTCCCGGCCGGTGAACAGCGCCAGCAGGCCGATCACGCCCATGACCGCCGCCCGCAGGACGCTAGGTTCCGGTCGCGCGACGAGGACGAAGGCCAGCACCGCGAGGACGGCCACGGGCGGGGCGCGGCGGCGGCCGAGCCCGGTGAGACGGCACAGCCCGAGGACCGCCCCGACGACGATCGCCAGGTTCGCGCCGGAGACGACCAGGAGGTGGGTGAGCCCGGCGGTCCGGAAGTCCTCCGCCAGCGTGGGGTCGAGGCGGGAGGTGTCACCGACGACCATGCCCGGCAGGACCGCGCGCCGGTCGGGCGGCAGCCGGTCCACCGCGGCCCGCAGTCTCGCCCGGACGTGCTCGGCCGCGCGCTGCGGCGCGGACGGCGGGCCGAGGACGGTGGGCGGCCCCCGGACGATCACGACCGCGGACAGGAGACCGGCGCCCTTGGGCGGCACGAACCGGCCGCGCAGCCGCACCCGCTGGCTGGGGACGAGGTGCAGCCAGCGGGGGTCGCCCGCGATGAGCAGCACCGGGACGCGAACCTTCGTCCGCCGCACCGCCTCCGCTCGTGCGCGGATGATGACGGTGCGCCGGCCGTTCCCCGGTTTCGCCCGCGGATCGCCGGTCACCACCGCTTCGGCCGTCGCGTACCGGCCGGCACGTGCGAGGTCGTGGACCGGTCCGTCCTCCACGGCGGTCGTCCGGAGCGCCACCCCGCACGCCGACGCCGCCGCGCACCCCAGCACGACACCCAGGACGACCCGCCGCCCGCCCGCCACGCCGGTTCCCCGGCCGCGCCCATCCCGTCCAGCGCTGAAATCCACCCTTGTCGCCGAACCCTCCGGCCTCCCCAGCCGCCGCGGGCGGCGGGCCAGCAGGTAGAGGGAGGTCAGGGCTGCGGTGGCGGCCAGGGCGTAGGTGAGTTTCGGGGGGAGCCCCAGGGTTGTGGCGGCGGTCAGCCAGGTGGCCAGGGCGGGGGCCAGCAGGTGGAGGTCGTGGGTCATACGCGGACCATGGGTTTCAGGTCGGCGTAGCGGCGGGCGCCTATGCCACTGACTTCCTGGAGTTGCTCTACCGAGCGGAAGCCGCCGTGTTGGGTGCGGTAGGCGACTATGCGCTGGGCGAGGACGGGGCCCACGCCGGGGAGGTCGTCCAGCTGGTCGGGGGTGGCAGTGTTGAGGTCTAGGGGTGTGCCCGGCGATCCCGATGCGCCAGGAGACGCGGCCGGGGTTGGCGGTGGAGTGGGGCGGGGGATGCCGACGGGGATCTGTTCGCCGTCGACGAGCTTTCGGGCGAGGTTGAGCGTGCCGGTCTTGGCGCCTGAGCGGACGCCACCGGCGGCCTTGATCGCCTCGGCTACCCGGGAGCCGGACGGCAGGGTGACCACGCCCGGGTGTTTCACCTTCCCGAGGACGTGGACGACCACCGAGGAGGAGGCCGCCGCCGGGGTCGCGGAGACGGTGGGACGCGGGTCGGTGAGCGTGGCGCTCGCCATCGGGGTCGCGGACGCCTGCGGGCGCGGGCGTGCGAGCCACAGATAGCCGGCCGCGACCAGGGCGGCGACCACGCCGATGAGGACGAGCGTCCGGACGTGGGATCGGTCGGGCGTCGCGCGTAAGCGGGCCGCCGGCGGCACGTCGGGTGGCGAGGCCGGCGGTCTCAGCCTCCCCATGAGGGCGTGCAGGCGGTCCTGCGTGTCGGGGCTCATGTCGTCCGACGCTAAGGAGGCCTGGAGGACGCGCGCGGCAGGTTCCGGAATTGTGGATAACTCCGAGTCAGCGGCGCCCGGCGGCAGCCATTCCGCACGAGAGCAGTACTACGCCCAGGGGGTCGAGACGGGTCCCTTAGTAGGTTCTGGAGGTATCACTCGGGGCCCGACGACAAGGAGCACTGCGCCGGCTCCTCATTGGCTGAGCATCAGAGTTGGGGGGCCACCACTACGCCGAGCATGCCGGGGCCCACATGGGCGCCGATGACCGGGCCGACCTCACCGACGTAGACGTCGTCCAGATGCGGGATGCGTTCCCGCAGGCGGTCGGCGAGGGTTTCCGCACGTGAAGAGGCGAAGAGGTGCTGGACCCCAAGGTCGACCCTACGGTTGCCGGCCTCGGCAACGGCCAGTTCTTCGAGCCGGGCAAGCGCGCGCGAAGAGGTACGTACTTTCTCCAGCGGCGCTATCCGTCCATCGGCGATGTCCAAGAGAGGCTTCACCATGAGCGCCGACCCCAGGAGTGTGGCAGCGGCACCGATCCGGCCACCGCGCCGCAGGTGCTCAAGGGTGTCGACATAGATGAGCGAGCGGGTGAGTTCGGCCCGGCGAGAGGCAGCGGACGCGGCCGATTCCGCGGTGCCGCCCGATAGAGCGGTGGCCGCCGCGGAGAGGGCGGCGAAGCCGAGCCCCATGCCGATGGTGCCGCTGTCGACGACCGTCACGGGTATGGGCGCGTCCTCAGCCGCAAGACGTGCGGCTTCGACCGTCCCGGAAAGGGCCGCTGAAAGGTGCACGGAGACCACGTGGCCGGCGCCGGAGGAGGCGGCGGCCTTGTAGACCTGCGCGAAGCGTTCCGGTGCCGGACGCGATGTGGTGATGGGCCGCCATTCCTTCAGCGCCTGTGCGGCCTCCTCGGCGCTGATGTCCCCTTCGTCGCGGGTGGTGCCGCCCACGGCGATCTGCAGCGGGACGACGGTCAGCCCGTGCCGTTCGGCGAGCCCGTCCGGCAGGTAGGCGGTGGAATCCGTGACGACCGCGACCGCACTGCCCATGGTGGCGACACTACCCGCCGCCGAGGAAGGTGCGTCAGGGCTGGACGGGCACGCCGCCGCGCCAGATGCGCAGCGCCCGCAGCCCGAACGCCCACGCGAAGGCGCCCTCGTGGTCGGCGTCCCACAGCACGATGTCGGCGAGCATCCCGGGCGCGAGCGAGCCGCGGTCGCCGACGCGCAGCGCGGCGGCCCCGCCGAGCGTGGCGGCGCGCAGGGCCTCGGTCACGCTGAGCCCGAACATGGCGACGGAAAGCCCGATGACCAGCGGCATCGATGTGATGCCGCACTGCCCCGGGTTGTGGTCGGTGCCGAGCGCGACGGTGACGCCGCGGTCGAGCATCTGCCGGACGGGTGCCGGCGCGCGGCTGCTGTTCAGCGCGCTGCCGGGGCAGACGGTGGCGGTGACGCCGGCGTGCGCGAGGGCCTTGATGTCGTCGTCGTTGGCCTGGGTGAGCAGGTCGGCGGAGGCGCAGCCGACCTCGGCGGCGACCTGCGCGGCGCCGATGCGCTCGTTGGCGCAGGCGTGCATGCGGGCCTTCAGCCCGGCGCGCTTGCCGGTGAGCAGCAGGGCGCGGGCCTCCTCCGCGGTGAAGTGGCCCTCGTCGCAGTAGACGTCGATGGAGTCGGCACCGGCCACGGCGGCGTCGCCGGCCCACAGCCGGACGGCCTCGATGTAGTCGCGGCGGCGGCCGAAGAACTCGGGCGGCAGGATGTGCGCGGCGAGGAACGTCGCGTGGATGCGCGGCATGGACGGCTCGCCCTCCAGCGACCGCAGCATCCGGATGTCGGCGAGTTCGCCGTCGCGGGTGAGGTGGTAGCCGGTCTTGGCCTCGACCGTGGTCGTCCCGGCGAGGATCCACTGGCGGAGCCGTTCGCGGACGCCGTTGCAGAGCGTCCAGGGGTCGGTTCCCCGGGTGACGGTCACGGTGGAGTTGACGCCGCCGCCCGCCGCGGTGATGGCGGAGTGGGACGACCCGCTGGTGCGCATGGCGAGCTCGGCCCACCGGTTGCCCGCGTAGACGGGGTGGGAGTGCGCGTCGATGAGGCCGGGCGTGACGAGGCCGCCGCCGAGGTTCTCGACGTGGTCGACGTCGACGATGTCGTCGATGATGCCGGGGACGCTCTGCGGGAGGTCGGACGCGGGCCCGGCCCAGACGATCCGGTCGTCGTGGATGAGCACCGCGGCGTTGCTGCAGACGTCGGTGCCCGTCCAGAGCCTGCCGATGTTCGTCAACAGCCGTACCGTCATAGCGTCACCGACCTGGATCGAGCCGTGCGCGGTTCCGCGCGGAATGGCGCTGGAGCGGGCCGCCCGCCCTCGTTCCAGTGTTCGGACCTGCCATGGCCACCTGCTCTCGATCCGAAACACCGACTGGGTGCCAACAACTCACCGTTGAGGACCGGGTGGCCGGATGACCACCACTGGCAACGAGACCGGAGATATCGGTTTCGTCACGGTAGTGCACCGAAGGCCCGTCCGACAACCTCTCGTCGTAGCGCATCGACAGCCATCACCCCGCCCCTAGCTCTACGACCGTACGGATTTCAACCGGTCCGTCAAGCGGATTGGACAAGCTGTCACCGTTCGGCGACCAGGATGACCCCTCCGCCAGTTTCGGACGCACCCGAACACACACTCTGCACCATGCCAAAACCGGCTGGCCTCCGGGTTTTCCCGGAGACCAGCCGATCGAGCGACTCGGCGCGCCGGCTCAGGACGTCGGCGAGACGGCGGTCTCGTACTGCGCGAGCTCGCCCGCGAGGACGGCCGGCACGCGCGCGTGCAGGACGGTGCCCTCGGCGACGTGCTCCTGCTTGAGCACCTCGCCGCGCTCATGCACCCGCGCGACGAGGTCGCCGCGCTCGTACGGCACGAGGACGTGGAGTTCGCTCTCCAGCCCCGGCAGATCCGCCTCGATGGCCGCGCGCAGCTCCTCGATGCCGAACCCGGTGCGGGCGGACACGACAACGCTGTGCGGCTCGCGGCGCTGCAGCCGCGCGATCGCGAGGTCGTCGGCCGCGTCCGCCTTGTTGATCACGATGATCTCGGGGATCGCGGCGGCGTCGATCTCGCGCAGCACCTCGCGGACGGCGTCGATCTGCGCCTCGGGGTCGGGGTCGGAGCCGTCCACGACGTGCAGGATCAGCCCCGCGTCCGTCACCTCCTCCAGCGTCGAGCGGAACGCCTCGATGAGCTGGTGCGGCAGGTGCCGGACGAACCCGACCGTGTCGGCCAGCGTGTAGGCGCGGCCGCCGGGCGTCTCGGCGCGCCGGACGGTCGGGTCCAGGGTGGCGAACAGCGCGTCCTCCACCAGCACCCCGGCGCCCGTGAGCCGGTTGAGCAGGGACGACTTGCCCGCGTTGGTGTAGCCGGCGATGGCGACGGCGGGCACCTGGTGGCGGCGGCGCTCGCCGCGCTTGGTGTCGCGCGCCTTGGCCATCTCGGCGATCTGCCGGCGCAGCTTGGCCATCCGGGTGCGGATCCGCCGCCGGTCCAGCTCGATCTTGGTCTCGCCGGGGCCGCGGCCGCCGATGCCGAGGCCGCCCGCGGCGCGCCCGCCGACCTGCCGGGACAGGTTGCCGCCCCAGCCGCGCAGCCGCGGCAGCAGGTAGTTGAGCTGCGCGAGCTCGACCTGCGCCTTGCCCTCGCGGCTCTTGGCGTGCTGGGCGAAGATGTCGAGGATCAGCGCGGTCCGGTCGATGACCTTGACCTGGACGGTCTCCTCCAGGTGCCGCAGCTGGCTCGGCGCCAGCTCGCCGTCGCAGATGACGGTGTCGGCGCCGGTGGAGATCACGACGTCGCGCAGCTCCGCGGCCTTGCCGGAGCCGATGTAGGTGGCCGGGTCGGGGCGGGACCGGCGCTGGACGAGCCCTTCGAGCACCTGCGAACCCGCCGTCTCGGCGAGCAGCGCCAGTTCGCGGAGGGAGTTCTCGGCCTCCTCGGCCGTCCCCTCCGTCCAGACGCCCACGAGGACGACCCGCTCCAGCCGCAGGGCGCGGTACTCGACCTCGGTGACGTCGGTCAGCTCGGTGGACAGGCCCGCGACGCGCCGCAGTGCCCGCCGGTCCTCCAGGTCGAGTTCACCCGTCATGGGCTCGTACTCGGACTCGCCGTACTCGAACTCGGCGTGCGCGTCGTGCGCGAACTCGTCCTGGGCCTGGGTCTGGTCTGCAGAGAAAGGTTGAGTCATATGTCCTCAGTAGAACGCCGCCTCGCGGCCGTATCTTCCCGGCGATCGTCTCACGCGCCTCCCGCGTGGTCACCCGGTTATCACCATGGTTTCCGCCCTGGGTTGACCTAAGCGCGCGCGGGGAGGTGCACCGGTGGCACCCGCTTTGACCGGGCCTCGTACAGCCGGGTACCGTTCTCCACATACCAGAAGTTGAATTTCGCCAGGCGAAAACCGTACGGAAGGGCAGGCAGATGGCTGGACTGGAAGGCATCGAGGTCACCGGACCCCTCGGCGATCGGTACGAGGAGATCCTGACGCCCGAGGCGCTCGGCCTGCTCGCCGTCCTCCAGCGCGAGCTGGGCGCCCGCCGCAAGGAGCTGCTGGACGCCCGCGCCGAGCGCCAGCGCAAGCTGTCGGCGGGCGGGACGCTGGACTTCCTGCCCGAGACCGCGAACGTCCGCAACGACGACTCCTGGCGCGTCGCCGGGCCCGCGCCCGGCCTGGTCGACCGCCGCGTCGAGATCACCGGCCCGACCGACCGGAAGATGACGATCAACGCGCTGAACTCCGGCGCGAAGGTGTGGCTGGCTGACTTCGAGGACGCCAACACACCGCTGTGGAACAACATGGTCGAGGGCCAGCTCAACCTGCGGGACGCCCTCGACCGCACCATCGACTTCACCGACGACAAGAGCGGCAAGTCCTACGCGCTCAAGGGCGACGATGAGCTCGCGACCATCGTCGTCCGGCCGCGCGGCTGGCACATGGACGAGAAGCACCTCCTCGTCGACGGCGAGCCCATGTCGGGGTCGCTGTTCGACTTCGGCCTCTACCTCTTCCACTCGGCGCGCCGCCAGCTGGCCAAGGGCAAGGGCCCCTACTACTACCTGCCGAAGATGGAGAGCCACCTTGAGGCGCGGCTCTGGAACGACGCGTTCAACCTCGCCCAGGACCACCTGGAGATCCCGCGCGGCACCGTCCGCGCGACCGTGCTGATCGAGACGATCCCGGCCGCGTTCGAGATGGAGGAGATCCTCTACGAGCTGCGCGACCACTCCGCGGGCCTGAACGCCGGCCGCTGGGACTACCTCTTCTCCGTCATCAAGAAGTTCCGCGACCGCGGTGCCGAGTTCATCCTCCCCGAGCGCAACGCCATCACGATGACCGCGCCGTTCATGCGCGCCTACACCGAGCTGCTCGTCCGGACGTGCCACAAGCGCGGCGCGCACGCGATCGGCGGCATGGCGGCGTTCATCCCGTCCCGCCGGGACGAGGAGGTCAACAAGGTCGCGCTGGAGAAGGTCCGCGCCGACAAGACCCGCGAGTCCGGCGACGGCTTCGACGGCTCCTGGGTCGCGCACCCCGACCTCGTCCCGGTCTGCCGCGAGGTGTTCGACGGCGTCCTCGGCGACAAGCCCAACCAGCGCGACCGGCTCCGCGAGGACGTCAAGGTCTCCGCCGCCGACCTGCTGAACATCAAGGACACCCCCGGCGAGATCACCGAGACCGGCGTGCGCAACAACATCGACGTCGCGCTGCGCTACCTCGCCACCTGGCTGGACGGCGCCGGCGCGGTCGCGATCCACAACCTGATGGAGGACGCGGCCACGGCCGAGATCTCCCGCTCCCAGGTGTGGCAGTGGATCTACAACGGCGTCTCCACCGCCGAGGGCAAGAAGATCACCAAGGAGTGGGTCGAGCAGCTCCTGGACGAGGAGCTCGGCAAGATCCGCGCCGAGCTGGGCGACGCCTACAACGAGCCCCGCTACAACCAGGCCGTGACCCTCTTCAAGGAGGTCACCCTGGCCGACGAGTACTCCGAGTTCCTGACGACCCCGGCCTACCAGCAGTTCCCGTAAACCCATAGCGGCACCTTCGGTGGTCGGCGCCCGGGAGGCGCCGGCCACCGAACGCACCGCGTAACTCGCCGCGCGACGCGGTTCGGACGCACTCGCGAGGCGACGCGCGGACCGCACAGAAGGGCCGCCCCCACGACGCATCCCGGACGCACTCGCGCGGCAGTGTTCGGACCGCGCCGGGCAGGTCTGCCCGCGCACGTTGGGGGAAACGTTTTCTTCGGTTTTGGCGGGATCTTGCGGCAGGTTCGCGGGCGGGGGATCGTGGAGAGGATGGAGACCATGCTCACGGCGCTCGAGGACCGGCTGGTGGCGCTGCTCGGGGCGGAACGGGTGATCACCGATCCGGTGCGGCTGCGCACGTACGAGTGCGACGGCCTCACCAACCACCGGTCGACGCCCGGGATCGTCGTGCTGCCCGATACCGCCGAGCAGATCGCCGCGATCGTCCGGGAATGCGCGGCGGCCGGGGTGCCGTACGTGGCGCGCGGGTCCGGGACGGGCCTGTCCGGCGGGGCGCTCCCCCGCACGGACGGCGTGCTGATCGTCACGTCCCGGATGCGCCGGATCCTGGAGATCGACATCCCCGGCCAGCGCGCCGTGGTGGAGCCCGGCGTGATCAACCTGGACGTGACGCGGGCCGTCCGGTCGTACGGGTACTACTTCGCGCCCGACCCGTCCAGCCAGCAGATCTGCTCGGTCGGCGGGAACGTCGCGGAGAACTCGGGCGGGGCGCACTGCCTGAAGTACGGGTTCACCGCGCACCACGTGCTGGCCTGCGAGGTCGTCACGCCGGACGGCGAGTTGGTGGAACTGGAAGCGGACGCGCCCGGCTACGACCTGCTGGGCGTGTTCGTCGGGGCGGAGGGCACGCTCGGCATCACCACCAAGATCACGGTGCGGCTGACGCGGGTGCCGGAGACCGTGCAGACGCTGCTGGCGGCGTTCGACTCGATCGAGGCGGGCGGCACCGCGGTGTCGGCGATCATCGGCGCGGGCGTCGTGCCGGCGGCGATCGAGATGATGGACGCCCTGGCCATCGAGGCGGCGGAGGCGGCGGTGCGCTGCGAGTACCCGCCGGGCGCCGCGTCCGTGCTGATCGTGGAGCTGGACGGCCCGGACGCCGAGGTCGCCGCCCAGTTCACCGAGGTCGAGCGGCTGTGCCGGGACGCGGGCGCGTTCGAGATCCGGATCGCCGCGGACGACGAGGAGCGCGCGCTGATCTGGAAGGGCCGCAAGTCGGCGTTCGCGGCGGTCGGCCGGATCAGTCCCGCCTACCTCGTCCAGGACGGCGTGATCCCGAGGACGGTCCTGCCGGAGGTCCTGGCGAGCATCGACGCGCTGTCCACCGAGTCGGGCGTGCGGGTCGCGAACGTGTTCCACGCGGGCGACGGCAACCTGCATCCACTGGTGCTGTTCGACGACGCGGAGGAGGGCGCCGAGGAGCGCGCCGAGACGGTGTCGGGCGCGATCCTCGACCTGTGCATCGAGCACGGCGGCTCCATCACGGGCGAACATGGCGTGGGCGTCGACAAGGCCCGCTACATGCCGCGCATGTTCACCGACACCGATCTGGACACGATGCAGATGGTCCGCTGCGGGTTCGACCCGGCGGGGCTGTGCAACCCGGGCAAGGTCTTCCCGACGCCGCGGCTGTGCGGCGAGGTGCCCGGCAAACGGAAGGGCCCCCACCCGTACGAGGGAAAGGCGGACATTTTCTGATGCGCCCCCTGGACGCACTGGCGAAGGTCTGCGCCGACGTACGCCCCGGTGAGCCTGCAGAGGGCGTGCTCGGTGTCGAGCCCGCGCTCGTCGCCGCGCCGAAGGATTTGACCGAGGCCGCCGACGTCATGCGCGTCGCCGCCGAGAAGGGTCTCGTGGTCGTTCCGCGTGGGGCCGAGACCCGCCTGGACTGGGGAACGCCTCCGGAACGGTGCGATCTGCTGGTCGACACCCACCGGTTGAGCAAACTCATCGACCACACGGCCGGGGACCTCGTTGCTAAGGCCGAAGCAGGGCTTTCCATGGACGTGCTCGGCGAGAAGCTCGCGGAGCGCGGTCAGCGGCTCGCCCTTGACGTTCCCCTGCCCGGCTCCACGGTCGGCGGGACGATCGCGAGCGGCGCCGCCGGTCCGCTCCGCACGATGTACGGGACGCCCCGGAACCTGGTCATCGGGATCACGGTCGTCCGGGCGGACGGGCAGGTCGCCCGGTCGGGCGGCAAGGTCGTCAAGAACGTCGCCGGGTACGACCTGGGCCGGCTCTTCTCCGGCTCGTACGGCACCCTGGGCCTGATCGTGGAGGCGACTTTCCGCCTGCATCCGATCTGCGCCGCGTCCGCGTACGTGGTGTGCGCCGTGAACGGTGCAGAGGACGCGCATGATGCCGTCCAAAGCGTGCTCCACTCCCCTGTGGCTCCCAGCGCGGTCGAGTACATCGGCCCGGGGACGGTCGCGGTGCTGCTGGAAGGCGTACCGGACGGCGTCGCCGCGCGCGCTAGGCAGACCGCAGAACTCCTCGGCGAGAACGCCGAAAGCTCCGAGACCGCACCGGACGGCTGGGGACGCTACCCGGACGGCACCACGCTCATCGACATCAGCGCACCGCCGCCTTCGCTCCGGGACGTCCTCACCCTGCTCGGCCCCGATGTCGCGCTCACGTGGAGCGGCAGCGGCCACGGTCAGGTAGGTCTGGCCGCTGAGATGACGCCAGAAGATGTCGCCGACGTCCTGGGACGACTAAGGGACGTCCTGGGCCGCCATCGCGGTCACGCCGTCGTCCGCTACGCCCCGGAAGAGGTGCGCGGCGAGATCGACCTGTGGGGGCCGATTCCGGCGCTCGCACTGATGCGGCGCGTGAAAGACCAGTTCGATCCGGATCACAGGCTGTCCCCCGGCCGCTTTGTGGGAGGCATTTGATGAGCACCCAGGACGACCTCCCGAATCTTCTCAACGACTGCGTCCACTGCGGTTTCTGCCTGCCCACATGTCCGACGTACGTGCTGTGGGGCGAGGAGATGGACTCCCCCAGGGGCCGCATCCATCTCATGCAGCAGCACGTGGAGGGCGCACCGCTCAGTGGGTCGATGGTCGAGCACTTCGATGCCTGCCTCGGATGCATGGCGTGCGTGACGTCCTGCCCGTCCGGCGTCCAGTACGACCGTCTCATCGAACACACCCGCGCCGAGGTGGAGAGCGAGCATCCGCGTTCGCTGAAGGAGCGGGCCATCAGGGAGATGGTCTTCCAACTGTTCCCGTATAAGCGGAGGCTGCGCGCACTACGCGGCCCCCTGCGCGTGTACCAGAAGTCGGGTCTGGAGACTTTGGTCCGGCGAAGCGGGATCCTGGAGCGCCTCTCGCCGTCCATCGCGGCGATGGAACGGCTCGCGCCGCCCCTCGGCAAGGCGCCGAACCTGCCCGAGCAGGTCGCCGCGCGCGGTGGGCGCCGCGCCACGGTCGGGATGCTCACCGGCTGCGTCCAGAGCGAGTTCTTCCCCGGCGTCAACGCCGCCACGGCCCGCGTCCTGGCCCTTGAGGGCTGCGACGTCGTCATCCCCCGGAGCCAAGGGTGCTGCGGGGCGCTGTCCATGCACTCCGGGCGCGCGGACGAGGCCCGCGCCTTCGCCCGCCGGACCGTCGAGACGTTCGAGGCCGTCGACGTCATCGTGGTGAACTCGGCGGGCTGCGGGTCGGCGATGAAGGAGTACGCGGCGCTGCTCGCGGACGACCCCGCCTGGGCGGGGCGCGCGGAGGCGCTGTCGGCGAAGACCCGGGACCTCGCCGAGTACCTCGTGGAACTCGGGCCCCGCGCGGAACGGAGGCCACTTCCGGTCACCGTCGCCTACCACGACGCGTGCCACCTCGCCCACGCCCAGGGCGTGCGCAGCCAGCCCCGGGCGCTGCTGGCCGCGATTCCCGAGCTGACCGTGCGGGAGATCGCGGAGCCGGACATCTGCTGCGGCTCCGCCGGAACCTATAACCTGTTCCAGCCGGAGGCCGCCGGAGAACTCGGCGACCGCAAGGCGGTGAACGTGGACGCCACCGGAGCCGAACTACTGGTCGCCGCCAACCCCGGCTGCTCGATGCAGATCGCCACCGCGCTGCGCCGGCGCGGCGCCGGCATCGCGGTCGCGCACACCGCGCAGGTGCTGGACGCCTCCCTGCGAGGACTCGGCCGCGACGCCCTGGTGACGCGCCCTTCGTAACCCGCAGGGCCGGACCACCGCCGATCTGGGCGTCCTGTATCGTGTCAAGCCGTCTATTGCCGACCGCACACGACAGGACGCGCTTACTGAGCCTGGCCAAGGCCCGAGGGAGCACGCACCAATGTCCAACTACCAGCCGTACCGTTCGCACCGCCGAAGAAAGAAGACCAGCGCGGGCAGGCTCGGCCTCGCCGGTGCCGTTACCGGAGCCGTCGGGATCGCCGCGATCGCCGCCGGGATCGTCATCCTGCGCCCCGGCGCGGACGGCGCCGCGGAATCCACCCAGCCGACGCTCGCCAGCCAGGGCGACAGCGCCCAGCCGGGCTCCGCCGCCCCGGCGCCGGACACCGGCCCGCCGGTGAACTTCACGACCCCCGAGGGCTACGGCTACAGCCTCGCCGCGGTCAAGGCCGGGACGGACCGGCAGCCGCTCGGCGCCACCAAGGCGCCCCCGTCGGGGACGACGTACGCCTACGCCGACTACGTCCTGACCAACACCCAGCGGCGGGCCGTCCTGCTGGACTTCCCCGCCGACCTGTTCATGCCGAAGGCGGAGGTGCCGAAGGCGGCGCAGGAGCGGTGCATGCCGCAGGCCGGCATCCCCGACGACATGTGCACGCTGCCCAACCACAGCAAGGTCACCGCCCGGATCGACGGCGCGAAGGCCCCGTCTGAGGAGAACGGCAACCCGATGATGCCGGCGGGCGCCTCCTACGTGGTCCGCATCGCCTCGGACCTCCCGGTCAACGCCGACCTCTCCGCTGACGACCTCCGCCTGTACGTCTGGAACGCCCGCTACACCAGCGACCGCAAGGGCATCCAACTAACCTTCCCCTGACCGGCTCGCAGCGCCAACCGACGCTAACGTCGAACCGCCGCGCCCCGGCCTTACTCGGCCCCCGGGACCAGCATGAGCCCCGGACTAGCGCGAGCCCGGACCGGCACGAACTCAGGCCTGGCGCAGGCCTTAGACGGGCGCGGAGGCCGGGGCGGCGAGGGGCTCCGGACGGCTTTGGTCTCAGCGGCGCGTGAAGCCGATGTTCTGGTAGGCGGGTTCCAGGAAGCCGCAGGCTCCCAGGTTGGCTAGGTCGGCGCGCGCGGCGACGAGTTGTGGACGCTGGTACAGCGGCAACACCGACGCCTGGCGCCAGATGAGCCGGTCGGCTCTGTTCACGAGGACGTGAATTCTCGCCGGGTCGATCTCCGCTATGGCCTGGTCCATCGCCGTGTCTATTGCGGTAGTTCCGGTGCGGGAGTAGTTCTGCTGGACGCGTCCGTCATGCGGGCGGGCGTACACCGCTCTCATTGGCGAGACCGGGAACGAAGTACCCAGCCACGAGAACGGGACGATGTCGAAGTTCCCTTGCGTGACATAAGTGTCCAGTGCGTCGTCGGCGGGGATTGGCTGTATGTCCAACCGGACGCCGATCCGTTCGAGCAGCGCGCGTGTTAGTTCCCCTTCGCGCTTGCTCACCGGCACTCCGGACGGAATCACGAATCGCAGTGCGAGCGTACGGCCGTCCTTGGCGCGGTACTTGCCGTGCTGGCGCCAGTCCGCCTCGTCCAGGAGTTGCTTGGCGCGTGTGGGGTCGTATCCGCCGAGCATGGACGAGTTGTCCTGGTAGCCGTCCTGGGTGTTGACGTAGAAATGGTTGCCGAGCGTCTGGACGGGGACGCCGAGACCGGTCAGGTCGGACCGTGCGATGACCCGCCGGTCGATGCCGAGCATCACCGCGCGCCGTACGCGCACATCGGACAGGGCGGGACCGGCGGCGTTGAACGTGAAATGCCGCCAGTCGGGTCCGCCTGCGCGGCGAACATCGGTGTTGGGGACGTTCTGGACGCGTTGCATCGCACCTGTGTCGAGGCCGATGTCCATCAGGTCGATCTCGTGGTTGGCGAACGCACCGGGCATCGCGCTGGTGTCCATGGCGCGGTAGACGATGCGGTCGAGTTTCGCGGGTGGACCCCACCAGGACGGGTCGCGAGCCAAGGTGACGGTCTTGCCGGTGCGGTCGAGTCGCTGGACTTTGAACGGGCCTGCGGTGATGGGCAGCCGGTTCATCCAAGCGGTGTTGAACGCGCGTGGGCTGGAGTAGGCGGCGGCCGGGTAGAGCGGGCTGAACAAGCTTCGCCAGTCGGCATACGTCTGGGTGAATGTCACCTCCACTTCGTCTGGCCGGGCACCTTGCTCGACGTGCTTGATCAGGCGGTAGCCGGAGACGGTAGAGACCTCGTAACGCGTGTCGCGTCCGGAAAGCGCTCGGGCCTGGGCTGCGAAGTCGGCGTATCCGATGGGGCGTCCGTCGGACCACCTGGCCTGCGGATTGAGCTTGTAGGTGACGGTCTGGCCGTGCTTGGTGCGCTTCAGCGTGGCCGACTCCAGATACTCCGGGACGGGATGCGGGACGGACTTCTCGTCCGGACGCATCAGATACGGCAGGACGCCTTGGATGACGTGCTCGACCGCACCCTTGGTGCCGTTGACGTGGTTGAAGTTCCACTGGGACGGAAACTCCGGCAGCGGCCAGCGGAGCGTTCCGCCGTTCACGATTCGGTCGCGCGGAGTGGGGTTGACGTCAGAAGCCGGCAACTGCGCGGAGGCGTCGTTCTGCTCGTTGAGGTCACCGCATCCGGTCAGCAGGACGACGAGCAGAAGAGCCGCGCCGAATATCCGGTTCACTGCTTGACCTCTGCTCTGATGAGGGGATGGTGGCAGGCGACCGACCGACCTGAGTCTTCCCATGGCTCCGGATCTTGTTGATCGCACAGGCGGGTGTCCTCTCCCGCGAGCGTGACGTAGCGGGGACATCGCGAACGGAAACGGCATCCAGTGAGCGGTGACATCGGGTCTGGCGGGTCTCCTTGCAGAAGGACGCGTCGCAGTAGTGCGTGCGTGTAGGGGTGTGCCGGCGCGTCATACACGTCCTGGACCGGCCCCAGTTCGACGATGCGGCCCATGTACATGACGGCGACCCTGTCGGCGATGCGGTGGACGACGGCCAGGTCGTGCGAGACGAACAGAAACGCCAGGCCGAGACGGTCACGGAGATTTTCCAAGAGGGCCATGATGCTTGCCTGCATGGATGCGTCCAGGGCCGACACAGGTTCGTCGAGGAGGAGAAGGCGAGGTTCCAGGGCGAGTGCTCTGGCAATGGCCACACGCTGCCTCTGGCCACCCGAGAGTGCGTGGGGATGACGCCTTGCGTGATCGGTTCTCAATCCGACCAGCTGTAGCAACTCATTCGTTCGGCGTTCAATCAGCGAGGACGGGGAGCCATGCGTGGTCAGGGGCTCGGCGATGATGTCGGCCACGCGCATCCGAGGGTTGAGCGATGCGACCGGGTCCTGAAACACGACTTGGACGTCGCGTCGCAGTGCCTTTCGCCGGGCCGCGCTCAGGGACGCCGTGTCCTGGCCGAGGACGACCACTCGCCCCTTCTGCGGCTGCGACAGTCGCAGGATCTCCATCAGGGTCGTGGTCTTGCCGCATCCGGATTCGCCGACGAGTGCGAGGGTCTCGCCCTGCCGGACATCGAAGTCAACGCCGTCCACGGCGCGCAGGCTTCCGGCTCGGCGACGTACCAGCGTCCCCTGGAAGACGGGATAGTGCCGGACAAGGCCGTCCACCCGCAGTACAGCAGGACGCTCAGGCCGAGGCTGAGCCGTGTCCTTGCCATCCATGCCGGGGAGGGAGCTCAACTTCCGGCAGATCCGCTCAACGGGTCCGGTTTCGACGACTTGTCCCTCGCGCATCACCATCACGCGATCGGCGAAGCCCTCGATGAGCCTCAGGTCATGCGTGATCAGCACGATCGCGGCACCGGTCACCTCTTTCGCGACCCGGAGCACGTCCAAGACCTGCGCTTGGACGGTCACGTCCAGCCCGGCCGTCGGCTCGTCCGCCAGGATCACGCGAGGACTGTTGGCGATGGCCATGGCGATCATCACGCGCTGGCGCATCCCGCCAGAGAACTCGTGCGGATACGCGCGCGCCCGCTCGGACGCGATCCCCACCAGGCCGAGTAACTCGCCTGCCCGCGCACGCGCCACCGCCCGCGTGAGCTTCGAATGAGCCCGGACGGCCTCAGCGATCTGATCACCCACGGTGCGGACGGGCGTGAGCGCCGACTCCTGGAACACCATCGCGATGTCCTTGCCGCGCACACGGGAGAGTTCGGCATCAGAACGCCCGATCAGCTCCTCACCGCGCAGGCGCACCGATCCCGTCACGTCGGCACCGTCCGGGAGGAGCCCCATCACGGCGAGAGCGAGCGCGGTCTTGCCCGCTCCGGACTCGCCGACGATCCCGAGGACCTCGCCAGCGCCGACCGCGAAGCTCACCCCTCGCACGGCGCGCACGCCAGCTGCGTAACCGACTGCCAGGTCGGTGACCTCCAGCACGACTAACGCCCGTCCTGTAGAGGATCGAGGACGTCCCGCAGCCCGTCACCGAGCAGGTTCACGGCGAGGACGATCAGGACGAGTAGCCCAGCCGCAGCCATGAAGGGCCACGTGGCCGCCGCGCCCTGGCCGTCCGCGATGACCGTGCCGAGCGAAACGTCCGGCGGGCGGACGCCGAGACTGAGATACGACAGCCCGCCCTCGGCGGTGATCGCGACGCCGGCGGTCAGGCTCGCGTCCACGATCAGCAGCGACGCGACCTGCGGCAGGACGTGCCGGACGATCGCACGCGGTGCGCTCACTCCCGCGAACCGGGCGGCGAGCACGTACTCGCGCTCCCGCGCCGACAGGGTCATGGCCCGCACCACCCTGGCGGTGAGCATCCACATGAACGCGGCGAGCACCGGTGCGAGCATCGGCCATCCCCCACCCGGCGCCAGCACGGCGAGGACCAGGAGCGGTGGCAACACCAGTAGAAGATCGACGCCCCACATCAAGGCTCGATCGAGCAACCCGCCCACGAACCCGGCGACGGTTCCGACGACGGCGGCGAGCCCGGTCGACAACAAAGCGGCAAGAAGGCCGATCACCAGCGACTTCTGTGCCCCGCGCAGTGTGAGCGCGAAGACGTCCCGCCCGCTCTGCGTCGTCCCGAGCCAATGCCGCGCCGACGGTCCCTGGCCGAACGCCGTGAAATCAACCTCGTCCCAACTCCACCGCGGCAGAAGCGGCCCCACGAACGCCAGCACGAACACCGACACCAGCAGCAGAAGCCCGACGACACCTCGCCGAGTCACGACGAGAGCCCAAACCGGACGCGCGGGTCGAGCAGGCCGTTCAGGACGTCCGACAAGAGGCCCGCCAGCACCACCGCGCAAGCGGCGACGCAGTCGATCGCCGCGACCGCGTTGACATCGCCGCGCGCGATCGAGTCGACCAGCCACTCCCCCATCCCATGCCGGGCGAAAGCCTTCTCGACGAACACCCCACCGAGGATGAGGAACCCGGACGCATAGGCGAAGTACGTCGTCATCGGTACGAGTGCAGTTCGCAGCCCATGCCGCAGCAGAGCACTCCGCCGCCGAAGCCCTTTGGCCCGCGCGGTCCGGACAAAGTCGGCGTGGAGAACGTCCAGCACCAGGGCACGCTGATAGCGGCTGTAGAGGGCGACCTGGGCCAATGCGATGACGACGGCCGGAAGCAGCAGATGCCGGGCCTGATCAACGATCCCGCCGAGCACACCCGGCTCCCCCGGCGTGGATTCACCGACCCACACGAACACTCGCACGCCCAGGGCACCGTTCACCATGACCGCGATCGTCTGTAACAGCACTGCCAGCACGAACACGGGGACGGCCAAGAGCAGATAGGACCCGCTCGTGACGAACCGGTCGGCGAGGCGTCCACGCCTGGCCGCCGCATAGGTGCCGAGAAGAATTCCCAGGACGCCCCCGAGGACGCCGCCAGGAACAAGCAATCGCAGGCTCACACCAAGCCGGCGCCATAACTCCGCGTTGACGGGCTCACCTTCCTGCGTCCGTCCGAAATCACTATGCAGGACGCCCCAGACCCACACGCGGTAGCGGTCGGCCAGGGGCGTCCGGTCGTTGAGGTTGAGAGCGTTGAGCCGAGCGTCGATCACCGCGTCGGGCGGACGAGGGACGCGCCCCTCGAACGCGGCCCGCGGATCGAGCGCCGCAGCGGCCAGAAGGTAGGCGAGGCTCCCGGCGAGTAAGACGAGCACCCCGCGGCCGGCCAGCCGCTGCAGCACAAACCCGGCCAACGTCTCCCCTCCCGGACCACCAGCACGAACCACGGAATGCTACCGACCGATCACACAACGCGCAGGAAAATCACGAGAGATTACGGCAGAAGCCCACCGTCTAGCGCGCTGCCCACAAACGTCGGCCGGGCCAGCTGCCCGTTGACTTGCGGCGTGTTGCCCTTATGACGGCCCGGGTAGGGGCAACACGCCGCAAGTCAACGCGTCCGGTGAACGTTGATGGCGTCGCACTCGGCCGCAACCCCCTGGTCTCCATCACACGCCGGCGAGTCGAAACCAGGGGTCCTAGGTCCCCGCCCCTCTCCCGGACGGGGGCGCCGGTTGAGAGGCGGGGCCGAGTTGACACAGTCCCCTGCCTCGTCCCCGCCTGCGTCATCTCAGGGAGAGGGACGGCCCGACATCCAGCAGGCACTCCGCCCTTATGCGGCTCTACCAGGCGTTGCCCGGATACATCTTGTGCTTGAGGAGCTTGTCGGCCTGTTCGGCGGCTGCCTTTGCGTCCCCGCACGGGGAGAGGTAGCCGAACCTGCCGCGCTGAGCCTCGTGGTATGCCCACATCCCGCCTGCGACCGCTCGGGCGCTCACGACGATGCCGACGTGGCCGTCAGGACCGATCGCGTAGACCCAGAGCAGCGGCAGCGGGATGGGGAACTCATCCGGCCGGTAGAGCCGGACGAAGCGGTACCCCTTCGGCTGGAGCGCCACGGCGAGAACATCGAGATACCGCACTGCCGTGGAACGGCCGAAGTGCGTACGCAACCGCAGCACGTGTCGCTCCGCCCGTACGCTCAGCGGGCGAACTTGGTCCATACGATTTTTCCTCCTTCGTTGGTCGGTCGCGTGCCCCAGTCGTGGACGAGCTGGGTCATCAGCAGCAGGCCACGCCCGCCGATCGCGTCGAAGTCCTCGCCCTTGACGACGGGCATTCCGTCGCCTTCGTCCCAGA
Organism: Actinomadura sp. BRA 177; assembly: GCF_013372625.1. Lineage (GTDB taxonomy): Bacteria > Actinomycetota > Actinomycetes > Streptosporangiales > Streptosporangiaceae > Spirillospora. The sequence goes on along the minus strand of NZ_JABXFD010000416.1, from coordinate 1,212 downwards.
CCTCCACGACCACCAGGCCGTCGCGCTCGTCCTCGAAGATCCGGACAACGATCTGTCCGGTTCCGACGTGCTTATAGGCATTGGTCACCAATTCGGTAACCACGACCCGCCCCGTGTAGTCGTCGGCGACGCCGAGATCACGGAAGCAGTCCACGAGAAAGTGACGGGCGAGACTCGGGGCGTGCTCGGTGGGATCGAGGACCAGTATCGGCACCTCTGGTGCAAGTGCAGTTGCGGACATCGGTACGACCTTTGAGGGTGATCTGTTTGACTCCACACATCAACGCACGGGAAGGCGTAAGTTAATAGGAGATCCAAGAAGTACCCGCATCTGACTAACATTCGTTCATCGCACACTCAACACGCGAAGGGAAGATCAACATGGCCGCTAGCAGCAGCGACAGACAGCGGGTCGACCCTGAACTGCTGGGTTTCGCACAAGAGATCAAACGAAGGCGCGAGGCCGCCGGACTCAACCAGGCCGAACTAGCGAGGCTGGTCAACGTCGCGCGTTCCTACATCAGCCACGTTGAGCGAGGGCGCACCAAGTGCCGCCGAGACTTCGCAATCCGGGTAGATCGGGCACTCAACGCGAACGGCGAGATCGTTCAGTCCTGGGATGAGCTACTGGAAATAATCAAGACCATCAAGTACCCGGCACACTTCGCGAACTTCCCCAAATCGGAAGCCGCCGCCGTCATGCTGCGCGGGTACGAGGCGTCATCGGTCTACGGCCTCTTCCAGACGGAGGCATATGCTCGCTTCCTACTACCGGAGGAAGAAGCGTTCAAAAGCAGGATGCGGAGACAGGAACTCCTCAAGAAGAACCTCCCGCCTGTCATCTCCGTGGTATTGGACGAAAGCATCCTCTACCGAGAAGTGGACTGTAAGAAGACGATGGAAGAGCAGCTCGAATACCTCATTGAGCTGTCATACCGAGAGCGAATCAACAGTGTCCATTCACGGGGTGAAGCCGTGATCAGGCCTTTGCCGGTGGTGTCCAGGGGGTTCCGGTGAGGGCTTGGTGGATGGCGTCGATGGGGCGGACGCCGTGGTTGCGGGCGCTGATGAGGTAGGAGCGGACCTGGCAGTAGCGTGCGGCGGTGGCCAGGGTGTGCCAGTAGCCCGAGACCTTCTGGTGGAGTTTGGGGTTCTTCAGTGCGCGTTCGCTGGCGTTGTTGGTCCAGGGCACGGCGAAGTTGATGGTCCAGA
>NZ_JABXFD010000151.1 GCF_013372625.1 Actinomadura sp. BRA 177 | reverse complement strand
GCCTCTACCATGACGGCAGCAGCCGCCCAATCTTCTTGCGTCACAACTCGAAGATCATCGGGCGGCTGTCCTACGTTACGACCGATGCCTGCCGCTCAGGTCACGTTCTACGACTGCCGTACTAGGCACCCGCACCGATTTGGCGCAGGGTTCTACTGGTACTTGCATGGTGGACGTTACTGGCCCATATTACAACCCAAATGTGCAGCTCAGTGCGCTACAAGCCCTCCTCCGCAAGTTGCCCGAGCCCGATGCACCGCCACCGCCAAGCCCCGAACGTCGACAGCCGCGACGAACCCGCCGGCTGAGCGACGACCAGGTGCAGCAACTCGTTGACGACTACCTGGACGGCTCTACCGTCTACCAACTAGGCGAACGCTTCGGTGTCTCCCGACAGACAGTGAGCAGGCTCCTCAAGCGTCACGGTGTGACAATGCGGATGGCCGGCATGAGCCAAGAACAGATCGACGAGGCGGCGAGGCTCTACGAAGCAGGGCAGTCACTTGCCCGCATAGGCGCACACCTTGGGTTCAACGACATGACCGTACGCAGCCGCCTCATCGAGAGGGGCGTGAAGATGAGGCCGCGGCAAGGAGGGAAGCTGAGCAAACGTCACGAGGATAATGAATTCGAGAACTGAATAACGAGCGACTTCTTTGATGGCCTCTCCGACCTAAAGGCTTTCCCGTAATGGTGGAGGCGTGGGACCGGGCGTGCCGCGGTGACGTGCCGCCCCAAGCCGGATCAGTCGGCCGTCGCCAGGTTGTGCATGAGGGCGATGCCGCGGGTGGCGTGGTGGACGCCGTCGCGTTTGCGGCGGCAGTTGCGCAGGATGTTCCACCACTTCATGTGCGCGAAGGCGTGCTCGACGCGGGCGCGCACCCGTTTGTGGACGGTGTTGAGCTCGTGCTGCCAGGCAGCCAGTTCGCCGCCGTCGCGGGGCCGCCGGTAGGGCATGATGACCTGCCGGTTTCCCTGGTAGCCACCGTCGGCCATCACGTGCGCACCCCGGCATGCCCGGTCCGCGCCGGAGTCGCGGAAGGCGGTGCAGTCGTTGTGATTGCCCGGGACCGGGCGTCCGACCGCGACCACCAGCCGGGTGTTGGCGTCGATGACGACTTGCATGTTCACCGAGTACCGGTAGTTCTTGGACGAGGCGGTGACCGTCCGGTCGTGGACGGGCACCAGCGTGCCGTCCACGATCAACACCGTGTCCGGGCTGTGCCGGCGGGTGACCGGGGCCAGTGCGAGCAGCGGCGCCAGGTGGTCCACGACGCGGTGCGCGGCGGACTTGGACACCCCGAACAGCAGTGCGACCTGCCGCAGTGTGAGGTTGGTGCGGTAGTACACCGCGATCAGCAGCACCCGGTCGGCCAACGGCAGGCTCCACCGCCGCCCGGTCCCGGTCTGCTCACCGCCACGACCTGCAACAACCCGCACCAGACGCCGGAACTGCCGTACCGACAGGCCGGTGAACACCGGCACCCACTCGTCCCGATCGGCCCTGATCACCCGCTCCACACCAAGATCAACGACCTTGGTCGCCTGACGTTACGGGACAGCCTTTAGAACTGGGCAGCGCTTCAGAATTGGCTAGACCGGTAGAGGGTTATTCAGAACGGCTGATGACTGGCGCGAAGTTGAGTTGACCCGGACGGCGTTTTCCTGGCGCCTTCGTCGGCGCGTCGCCATGAATGAGCAGTGGTCCTCATAGGTAGACGGTACTACATTCGCAGTTCTTGGGGGATGGGATCTCCGCGCTGCCGGTAGTGGCTGATCAGAGCGCGGGTCTGGTGGGTTCGGCGGAACAGTGACCAGTGCAGGACGTGGTCGATGGTGGTGGCGG
>NZ_JABXFD010000179.1 GCF_013372625.1 Actinomadura sp. BRA 177 | reverse complement strand
GCCAAGATCTGGGACACGCCGGCCTGCGGGCGGCCGGGCGGCTCGGCCGGACCGGGCCCGGCCTCGTGCACGCCGCCCGGCACATGCCGGAGCTGCTGCTGCAGGGGGGGTGGCCGCTGGCCGAGGCGGCGGCGCGGCGGCGGCTGGCGCCGCTCACCGCGCTCGGCGCGCACCGCGGGCCCCGGCTCGCGGCGACGCTGCTGGAGTGCCTCAAGCACGGCTTCAACGCGACCGACGCGGCCGAGGCGCTGTGCGTGCACCCGCAGACCGTCCGGTACCGGCTCGCGCAGCTCCACGAGCTGTTCGACTACGACATCGAGGACCCGGCGATCCGGCTGGAGCTCATGCTGCTGCTCCCCGTCTGGTTGCGGGACAACGCGGACGGGGAGCGCGCGTGAGCGTCACTGGGCCTTAGTGGTGACCTCCGTGACCGGCAGCGTCCCGTCGAGGTGGGCGAGGCGGCAGGCGGACCGGGCGATCTTCCCGCTGCTGGTGCGTAGGAGGCCGCCCGGCTCGATGAGCACAAAGTCGTGGACGCGGAGGTCGTGCGCCTGCTTCACGGCCGTCCGCACCGCCTGCGCCACCTCGTCCAGGTCGAGGAGCGCGATCGGCACCCGCCGGTTCCGTTCGGCGATCACGACGAGGCCCTCGGTGTCGCCCGTGTCGACCGACACGGCGCACGTGTACTCGCGGCGGATGCCCTTGTGCGCGCCGGACACGGTGAACTCGATGTCCTGCGGGTAGTGGTTGCGGCCGTCCACGATGACCAGGTCCTTGATCCGGCCGGTGACGAACAGCTCGCCGCCGTGCAGGACGCCGAGGTCCCCGGTGCGCAGCCACGGCCCGCGCGGCAGGTCGCCGATCGTGCCGGAGAGTTCCGCCTCGAACGTCTCCTTGGTCGCCTCGGGACGTCCCCAGTAACCGGCGGCCACGTTCGGGCCGTGCACCCAGATCTCGCCGACCCGCCCGTCCGTGAGCCGGACGCCGGTCTCGGGGTCGGCGATGACGACGTGCTGGCCGTAGGACGTCCCGCACGCGATCAGCTGGATCGCGCCGGACGCGTCGGCGTCGCACGGCTCGGCCACGCCGCGGCGCAGCCCCTCGTGGTCGAACGCGACGCGGGTCGGCGTCCGGAAGCGGGACGACGCCGACACGTAGACGGTCGCCTCGGCCAGCCCGTACGCGCAGACCTGTGCCTCGGGGCGCAGCCCGCAGTCCTTGAACGCCTCGTAGAAGCCGGTGAGCGTGCTCTCCCGGATCGGTTCCGCGCCGTTCATGAAGACCTGCACGCCGCTGAGGTCGAGCTTCGCCTTCTCCTCCTCGGTGACCTGCGCGGTGAGGTACTCGTAGGCGAAGTTCGGGCCGCCGGTGAACGCGTGCTCCTGCTCGCTCAGCAGCTCCAGCCAGCGGACGGGACGCATGATGAACGCCACCGGGTCCATGATCACGCCCGGGTTGCCGTAGACGAGCGGCAGCGCGACCGTGGTGACGAGGCCCATGTCGTGGAACACCGGCAGCCAGTTCACCCCGGACGACTCGCGCGGGATGCCGTCGAACGTCCGCCACAGCTGCTCGGCGTTCGTCGCGAAGTTGCCGTGCGTGATGATGACGCCGGCCGGGGTCCGCGTCGAACCGGACGTGTACTGGAGGTAGGCGACGTCGCCGGGGTCGATCGGCTCGGGCGTCCAGTCGAGCGCCGGGTCCACCTCGTCCGCGACGATGACCTCCGCCGGCGGGCGGACGAACTCGCCGCTCAGGAACGACTCGACGGCGGGCAGCGACGCGCGCGTGGTGATGACGACGTCGGGCTCGGCGTCCTGGTAGACGGCGAGCAGCCGGTCGCCGTGGCCGGGCAGGTCCGGGGAGAACAGCGGGACGCCGATGACGCGGGCGTACATCGCGCCGAGGAACCCGGTGACGTAGTGCAGGTCCTGCGGGGCGAGCAGCGCGGCGCGCCGCCCCGGCTCGGTGGCGCGGCGGATCGCGGCGGCGATGGAGCGGGCCGCCGGTCCAGCTCGCCCCAGGTGACGTGCGTGGCGACGCCGTCCGGGTCGGACATGTAGTCCATGAACGTGTACGCCCGGTCGTCGGGGAAGTCCTTGGCGAACCGGGACAGGCGCTCGATCAGCGGGGTGCGGTCGAGTTCGGGGAGGTCGTTCATGCTGCTTCTCCGGTTGACGTGACGCGGCGGGAGGCGAGGCGCTCGTGGTCGGGCCAGCGGACGTCCCAGACCCAGCCGAGCTTCTCGAAGAGCCAGATGACCCGCGCGCTGATGTCGATCTGCCCCTTGAGGACGCCGTGCCGCGCGCAGGTCGGGTCGGCGTGGTGCAGGTTGTGCCAGGACTCCCCGAACGACGGGATCGCCAGCCACCACACGTTGCGAGCCTTGTCGCGGGTCTTGAAGTCCTCCTTGCCGAACACGTGGCAGATGGAGTTGATCGAGAACGTGACGTGCTCGCCGACGAAGACGCGCATCAGGCCCGCCCAGAACAGGGCGGTGAGGGCGCCGTGCCAGGAGAACGTGAGCAGCGCGCCCAGCCCCATCGGGACGAGGAACGTCGAGAGCACGATCAGCGCGTACACGGGGTCGAGCGACAGGAATCGGATGTCCCTGTCCTTGAGCAGGTCGGGCGCGTACTTGCTGCGGGACGTGCGGTCCTTGCTGAACAGCCAGCCCATGTGCGCGTGGTACAGCCCCTTGGTGAGCCCCCACACGCCCGGCCCGTAGGCCCACGGCGAGTGCGGGTCGCCCTCCTGGTCGGAGTACTTGTGGTGGCGGCGGTGGTCGGCGACCCACCGCACCACCGACCCCTGCATCGCCTGCCCGCCGAGGATGGCGAGCGCGATCCGCAGCCACCGCTTGGCCTTGAACCCGCCGTGCGTGAAGTGCCGGTGGTAGCCGACCGTGATGCCGAGCGCGTTGAGCGGATAGAGGAAGGCGAAGATGGCCACGTCCGTCCAGCCGATCCCCCAGCCCCACAGGAAGGGGATCACCGCCAGCAGCCCGAGGATCGGCGCGGCCACGAACACCACGACCGCGATGCGCTCGGGAAGCGGGACGGTTCCGGAGATGTCCGGCTGCGGTGTCCGTTCGCCGGCATCGGCGACGCCCGCTGTCATGTCCTAGGTCTCCTTAACTCAGCAGTTGCCCTGGACGGGCTTGCCCTGGAACCGGTCGCCGAGGAAGTTCGTCACGTCCCCGGCGGCACCCCAGTCGGTCGTCAGCTGCTCGGTCGGGTAGGTGTTCTTCCACGTCGTGTTGATGCCGGCGGCGCAGTACGCCTGGCGGGTGGCGTCCTCGGTCTCGTGCGGGATGATCTCTTCGAGCCAGCCGCGGTACTGGAACACCGGGAAGCCGATCTTGTACTTGGCGGCCGAGGCCGGGGTGCCGATGTCCACGCCGAGCTTCTGCCGGTCGACGATGTCGCCCCACGTCACGCCGCCGGGCCCCTTGACCGCGTAGAGCTGGTCCAGGGTGAGCTTGTCCGTCGAGAAGTTCTCGACGCGGGCGCCGAGGAACACCGCGAGCGTCCCGAACAGGCAGTGGGACTGCACGTCCTTGATCGCCTGCTCGCCCCGCTCGTTCATCAGCTCGGTGAACGGCATCTCCGGGTAGGCGGCGTGCAGGCCGACGCAAGGCTCGCTGCCCGCCGCCTCGCCGGTCATACGCGGCTCAGGCGTATAGGACGCGGCGGGCAGCGGGCCCGACATTGCGGCGGCGCCGCCCTCGGATTGACGTGCTCCCTGGCCCGAGGGCCGGAGATTCGGCCTGTACCGCACCCTTCCTGAGCACGGCACTTCCGTGGCTTCCTGCTTCGTCGGGCTGTGCCCCGAGCAAGTCGAGGTCTTACCTGCCCTCCACAGGCGTTTAAAGTCTCCGCCTCCCCCACATGGGAGTTTCCGTCCAGCGGCGACTACCCAGAGTTTAACACACATTTACGCTCTGTCATATTTCTCTCGTCCGACGGTTGAGCTGCGGCCGGGTGGTCACCCGAGCACCTCGGCTACTGCTGTCCCACACTGCTTGGAGAACGCGCACTGGAGGCCGGAGCCGAGCGTCCCGGGGTTGAACGCGACGGTCGGGCGGGAGCCGCCCTTCGTCCAGGCCGCGTCGGGGATCGCGACCGTCCCCGTCACCACGTTCTTCTGGCCCTTGACGTCCGTCGAGACGTACCGGACCTTCCACGCCTTCATCGGGACGTCGCCGGGGATGTTCGTCAGCTTCGCCGGACGGCAGGCGAGCAGGTCGCCCGGCTTCCCGGTGACGGTCGCCGGCGGCGCCGCGTAGATGTCGGCGTCGGTGGCGTCGCAGCCCGGCGGCGCGGCCAGGGCTGGGGGCGCGGTGACGGGCACGGCCAGGGCGGCGCCGAGCACGGCGGCGCTGAAGAGGGTACGGAAGCGCATTCTCGCTCCAGGGGAGGGCTGGAAACCGAATGCTGACGACTGTGCCGATCACGTTCCGCGCGCGGAATGAAGTCTTCTCACATGCTCGGACGGCGTTCTTAGCAACGAACCCAACAACCGGAAGGTCCGGGACGTCACCTAATGTCGCCGTCATGAGCAAGCCACTCCGGGACGCCGAACGGGCCGCCGAGCCGCGTCCGCGCCTGGTCACCCGGCCTCTGGCGCTGGTGTTCGCGGTCACCGTCACCAGCCTGACGGGCGTCTTCCTGCTGCTGTCGGTCGTGCCGATGTACGCGGTCGACGGCGGGGCGGGACGGTCCGGCGCCGGCCTCGCCACGGGCGCGCTGATGCTGACGACGGTCCTCGCCGAACTGGCCCTCCCCCGGCTGCTCACCCGGTTCGGGTACCGGACGGTCCTCGCGGTCGGCACCCTGCTGCTGGCCCTGCCGCCGATCGCGCTGGCGCTCTCGTCCGGCCCGGCGGTGATCATCGTGGCGAGCCTGGTGCGCGGGATCGGCTTCGGCGTCGCCGTCGTGCTGCCGAACGCGCTGGTCGCGGCGCTCGCACCGGAGGGGCGGCGCGGCGAGGCGCTCGGCCTGTTCGGCATCACCTCCGGGGCGCCCGCGGTGCTCGCGCTGCCGCTCGGCGTGTGGCTCGCCGACCGGGTCGGCTACCCGCCCGTCTTCATCGCGAGCGCGGTGCTCGCCCTCGCCGCCCTCGCGGTGCTGCCCGGCATCCCGAACCGGCTCCCCACCCGCTCGCCGTCTCCGGAACGGCCGCTGGGGGTGGTCGCGGGGCTGCGGTCACCGGCGCTGCTGCGCCCGGCGGCCGCGTTCGCCGCGACCGCGATGGCGGCGGGCATCCTGATCACCTTCCTGCCGGAGGCGGTGCCGGCCGGGGGCGTCGCGGCGGCGGCGCTGTTCGTCCAGCCGGCCGCCACCACGGCCGCCCGCTGGTGGACGGGACGCGCCGGCGACCGGATCGGCGCCGCGCGCCTCCTGCTGCCCTCGGTCGCGCTCGCCGCCGCCGGGATCGCGCTGCTGTTCCTCGTCCCGCACCCGGCCGCCGTGTTCACCTCGATGGTGCTGTTCGGCGCGGGCTTCGGCGTCACCCAGAACGCGAGCCTGGCGATGATGTACGAGCGGGCGCCCGCGTCGGCGTACGGGACGGTCAGCGCGCTCTGGAACATCGGCTACGACGGCGGCATGGGCGTGGGCGGCGCCGCGTTCGGCATCGCCGCCACCCACACCGGCTATCCCGCCGCCTTCGCGCTGACGGCGGCCGTGATCGTGCTCGCGCTGCCGCTGGCACGCCGCCGCCCCTGAGCCGTCCGGCCCGGTTCAGCCCTCGGCCGGGCGCGGACGGTCCCGGGGCGGGACCGGGCGAGGTGATTCCATCCGGTCCATCCGGGGCGGGACGGCGTCCGGGGAGCGCCGGGGCCGCTCGGCCGGACGGTCGGGCTCGGGGTCGCCCGGCAGCAGCCCGGAGGTCTCCAGGTAGTGGCGGCCGCGCGGGGTGAGGTCCCAGGCGTTGTGGCGCCACTCCTTGCGCCGCCACACGACGCCCGCGGACAGCAGCTTGCGGCCGACCCGGCTGATCTCGGTCTCGTCGGTGCCGAGCTCGGCGGCCAGCTGCTGGTTGGACAGCCCCTCCCGGCGCGCCACGGCCACGAGGAAGCGCGCCGCGTACCCGTCGGGCTGCAGCGCGAGCTGGAGGCCGGACGGGAGCCGCTTCAGCGCCCAGTGCACGACGTCGATCAGCCCGAGGATGCGGCCGCGCTGCTCGCGCTGCGGGGCGTCGAGGGCGGCGACGTCGAGATAGTGGCGGTGCAGCCACTGCAACCCGTCCTGGCATTCGGTGAGGGCCGGCTCGTCGGCGCTCAGCGAGGCGTCGGTGATCAGCATGCCGAGCGCCGAGAAGTGGCCGTCGCTGATGACCTTGGCGTGTTCCATCGCGTCGATGAGGCGCCGGATCTCGGTCCTTCGGTCGCGCGGGTCGGGGGCGGTGTCGGTGGACATGTTCACGGCTCACTCCTGGGTCGACGAGCATCGCCGGACACTTCCAGGGTGCGCTGGTGCCAAGTGAATGTCAAGTGATGCCGCCTCTGTTGCAGAGGACACTGTGCGCAATGCCCGCGAGAGTTAGCATCAAGCCACCAGCCGTGACCGTGCCTGTCTACCCCCGGGGGCGCTTATGAAGGATCAGTTGGCTGCAGCCGTGCATCCGGCCGAACCAGCTGATCTCTTCGTCCGGCTCTACGACGCCATGCCGGACGAGGTCTTCCAGGGCTGGACGGCCACCCGCTGGTACGAGGACGAGCAGGTCCGGCGGCGCGCGAACGAGATCGGCGAGATCGTGCTGGAGCACGGCGTCCTCGCGCCGGCCGTCAGCGAGGAGATCATCGCCGAGTACGGGGACCGCGGCCGGTTCATGATCCTGCTCGGGCTCGACATCGCGCTCGTCCACGCCAGCCCGTACGGCCCCTACCACGACGCCCCCGCGCTGGCCGGGGTGCTGGTCACCTACCTGACCGAGGGCAGGTTCAACGGGCCCGGGACGACGGGCGCGCTGCTCCCCCGCTGCGCGTTCCCCGGCCGGCCGCGCGGGCTGCGGGCCAAGGCCGAGTTCTTCGGCGTGCACCGCGTCCCACAGGCGGAGTGGGACATGATCGACCACTCCGTGCTGCCCGCCGTGCACGACCCGCACTTCAGCCGGGACGAGCCGGTCGCCGTCGGCTGCGCGCCGGTGCTGGAGACCTACGACGACGTGGAGATCGAGTTCGCCGAGCGGGACGGCACGACCGTCTACCGGCTGCGCCCGATGGACTCCTCCGGGCTGCGCAGCCGGATCAAGGCGATCGTCCGGCGGCTGGACGAGTCCGGCGCGCAGCTCGCCGTCATGCCGGAGGCGTCGCTGTCGGACGCGCTGCTCGAACACTGGAAGGAGGTCGCGTTCGACACGGCCGGACGCGACCGGAACCGCCGCCCGCTGCGGTTCATCCTGCTCGGGACCGGCCCGCTCGGCGGCGGCGACCCGCCGCCGAACCGCGCCGTTCTGCTCGACCGCTGGACGGGGCGGGAGCTGCTCGTCCAGGACAAGCTGTCCGGCTTCACGCTGGACGCCGCGCAGCTGCGGCTGTGGCGGCTGCCGGACGCGCCGGCCACCGGCACCGCCGCCGAGTACATCCGGCCCGGCGGCAAGATCAGCGTGCTCGACTCGTCGCTGGGCCGGCTCGCCGTGCTGATCTGCGAGGACCTCGGCCGGTCGATCCGCTGGGAGCGCGAGCTGCTCGCGTGCGGGGTGTCGCACCTGCTCGTCCCCATCTTCTCCAAGCCGATCCTGGAGTACCGGTGGGAGGAGCAGGGCGCCGAGCGGCAGGTCGCGGAGATGGGCGCGTGGGTCACGGTGTCCAACAGCCTCGCGGTCGGCGCCGCGATCCCGGACGGCGACCTGCCCGGCCCCCGCTACACGTGCCTGGTCGCGGGGCCGCGGAGCCTGCACCGCACCGCCTACGCCGGCGACCGGCAGTTCGGCGTCGCGCGGACGGGCGCCGAGCTGGGGCGGCTGCCGACGTCCGAGCTGCCGCGCGTGTTCCCCGGCGCCGCCTACGACGCCTGGCACGACCACTGGCGGGACGCTAAGTAGGCGGCTCGACGACGAACGTGTCCGGGCTCGCCACCGCACCCGCGGGGGTGTGCACGACGAGCGGCGCCGAGGTGGCCCCGTCCGGGACGATCGCCCGGACGAGCGTGTCCGTCACGTCCCCGATGGGGGACCGCTCCGCGCCGAACCGGACACTGGTCGCCGACGCCAGGCCGGTCCCGGTGATCGTGACCCGCGTCCCGGGCGGGCCGCTGACGGGCTCGATCGCGGTGATCCGCGGCGTCAGGACGTGGTCGCGGCCCTGCGGCGCGGGTGCCAGCAGCGTCGAGAAGACGCTGTGGAACTTCTCCGCGGTCTCGCGCGAGAACTGCCCGACGAGCGCGGCGATGGCGGTGATCCCGTACGGGTTGATGTCGGCCGCGCCGCCCGCCGGGGAGGTCAGGCCGCCGCGCACCACGAGGTAGACGATCAGCCCGAAGAGCGCGCCGACGAGCGGGAGCAGCAGGTACATCGGCAGCCAGCTGCCGCGCAGCGCCCGGTTCCCGACGTACCAGTAGAACGACCGCAGGACGTGCGCGATGCCGCCGAGCGCGCCCGCCGCCATGACGATCACGAACAGGCTCGTCTCCCGCGACATCGTCGGCGACCAGCCCGGGAAGTGCGCGGTCTTGGCCGCCGGGGTGACCTCGGTGCGCCCGTCCGCGCCGATCCGCGGGCCCGCCGGCCACGCCTGGACGAGCACGACCACCAGCACCGCCGTGATGATCAGCAGGACGGCGAACACGACGACGATGTCGCGGGTGCGGGCGTATTTCCCGCCGGGCGACTCGGATTGCATGGGCGGCTCGGTCACGGCCCTCCTCGGGGGGATCGGTGCGGGCCTCCAGCCGGATATCCAACCGGGGCCGGACGGCGTTTCGCAAAGCGCGGGTCGAGCGGCGCCCTTGATTCCGACAATCCGTTGCAAATTGGTGGAGTCTTCATTAACGGTCAGCCGACCCGCCGATGCCCCGCCCTACTCTCCCGCCATGCGCCGAACAGCAGCAGCACTCGCGACCGTCCTGACCGCCGGCCTCGCCGCCGGCGTCCAGCCGGCCGCCGCGGCGGAGCCGCCCACCTGCGGCACGCCCGCCGACCACCAGATCGCCGACGTCCAGGGCAGCGGGGACGCGAGCCCGCTCGCCGGGCAGACCGTCCGGGTCGAGGGCGTCGTCACCGCGGACTTCCAGCGGTCCGACCAGCTCAAGGGCTTCTTCGTCCAGGACCCGACGCCCGACCGGGACCCGCGCACGTCCGACGGGCTCTTCGTCTACTCCACGAGTGAGGTCACGGTCGGCGACCGGGTCCTCGTGACCGGCAAGGCCGTCGAGTACAACGGGCTCACCGAACTGTCGCCGGTCTCGGCCGTGAACGTGTGCGGCAAGGGCCGGGTCGCGCCGGCCCGCGTCCGGCTCCCGCTGCGCGGCGGCGCCGCCCTGGAGCAGTACGAGGGCATGCTGCTGCGGTTCGGGCAGCGCCTCACCGCCACCGAGGTCTACCAGCTCGGGCGGTACGGCGAGGTCACCGTGTCCGCCGGCGGACGGCTCTTCCAGCCGACCGACGGGCACGGTTCGACGCAGGCGCGGAACGACGCGCGGAAGCTGCTCATCGACGACGGGTCGAACGTCCAGAATCCGGACACGATCCCGTACACCGACCCGCGCGTCCTGCGGATCGGCGACTCGGTGCACGGGCTCACCGGCGTCCTCAACTACGGGTTCGGCGAGTACCGGCTCGAACCGACCCGCACGGCGCATTTCGCCAACACGAATCCCCAGCCGAAGCGACCCCGGCACGTCGGCGGCGACGTGCGCGTGGCGAGCTTCAACACGCTCAACTGGTTCACGACGCTGAACGAGCGGGGCGCCGACACGGCGGCGGAGCAGGAGCGGCAGCTCGCCAAGCTGACCGCCGCGCTCAAGGGCCTGGACGCCGACGTCGTCGGGCTCATGGAGGTCGAGAACAACGGCGACACCGCCGTCGGCGCCCTCGTCGACCGGCTGAACCAGGAGGCCGGCGCCGGGACGTACGCGTGGGTGCGGCACCCGTACCCCGGTTCGGACGCGATCCACGTCGCGCTCATCTACAAGCCGGCGAAGGTGACGCCGGCCGGCGCGGCGAGCTCGTCGCAGGACCCGATCTTCGACCGTCCGCCGCTGGTGCAGACGTTCCGGCCCGCGCGAGGCGGGACGGCGTTCACGATGATCGTGAACCACTTCAAGTCGAAGGGCTGCGGCGACGCCACCGGCCCTGACGAGGACCAGGGCGACGGGCAGGGCTGCTACAACGCCCGCCGCGTCCAGCAGGCCGAGGCGATCAAGGCGATCGCGGACGGCGTCGAGAACCCGCTCGTCGTCGGCGACCTCAACGCCTACACGGCCGAGGACCCGGTGAAGGTACTCACCCGCGCCGGGCTCGTCTCGCAGACGCAGCGGTTCGTCCGCCCCGGTGACCGGTACAGCTACGTGTTCGACGGGCAGTCGGGCGAGCTGGACCACGCGCTGGCCGGACGGTCCCTGTCGCGGCGCGTGACGGGCGCGACGATCTGGCACATCAACAGCGACGAGCCGGTGTTCCTCGACTACAACACCGAGTTCAACCCGCCGGAGTTCTACCGGCCGGACGCGTTCCGCTCGTCCGACCACGACCCCGTCCTGCTGGGGCTGAACCTGCGCTGACGCTTGTTGGGCCGGCCGTCTAAAAAGGGGCGGCCGGCCCCTCGCGCGGGACGGTTACGAAGCGTATGATCCAGGTCACATTTCTAGAGATCGGTGCGCTGAGATGACCGAAACCGCCCCCGCTCCCGTCTCCGCTCCCTCCCTCGCCTTCGGCATCGGCCCGGACGGGACCTACACCCGGTCCGGGCAGGTCGCCGCCTTCGTCCTCGGCCTCCTCACGACGTTCGCGTTCCTGCCGCTGACCGTGGTCGCCGCGCTCCTCTACACCCGCGCCGAGACCCGGTTCGCCGAGGACCCGGCGCGGGCCCGCGCGCTCGTGAACTGGTCCTGGCTCTGCATCACGGTGCCCGTCGTGATCGCCGTCGCCGCCGCCGTCGTCCTCACTCTGACGATGTAGCGGGAAGAGGACCGCCGTCCGGCGGGTTGGCACAGGGTATGAGCGTGCGCTTCTCCGTCCTCGACCTCGCCCATTCATAGAAGAGTTTTACGCCTCCAGGGCGGAACGTGTCTGATAGCGTGCTCGCGTCAGGTACCGCCGGACGGGCGGGAACGGAGCCTCGAGCTCAAAGCTTGTGGAGACCCAGTAAGACCGGCAGCAACGCAGGCACGGGTCGCTGAAGCAGGAAGCCACGGAAGTGCTGCTCCGAACGGCGCGGCACAGGCCGAATCTCTAGCCTTCGGGCCGGGGAGCGCGTCAACACCGGTACTGGCTCGCCGAGCACCACGCGTTGCCCGGCATCGCCAATTTGGCAACGGCCGTGCTGATCGTGGAGGTGGCGGCTGCCACCTCCACGATGCGGCGGTCAGGGTCAGCAGGGTTCCCTTCGGCGCGGACAGCAAGGTGACGCCCGCCGCCGGGAACGAGCCGCCGATCTGGCTGCTCGGGTCCAGCGGCTACAGCGCCCGGCTCGCCGGGCTGCTCGGGCTGCCGTTCGCGTTCGCGCACCACTTCAGCGCCGAGAACACCGTGCCCGCGCTGGCCCTGTACCGCGACTCGTTCCGCCCCGGCGCGCTGGACGAGCCGTACTCGATGATCGGCGTGTCGGTCACGGCCGCCGGCACCGACGAGCGGGCGCGCGAGCTGGCGGCCCCGCAGGCACTGTCGTTCCTGCGGCTGCGGCAGGGCCGTCCCGGACTGCTGCCGACGCCGGAGGAGACCGCGGCCCACCCGTACACGCCGCCGGAGCGGCAGATGATCGACGCGCGGCTCGCCGACCAGGTGATGGGCGGGCCCGAGACCGTCCGCAAGCAGCTGGACGCGCTGATCGACCGGACCGCCGTCGACGAGGTCATGATCATGACGCAGGTGTTCGACCACGCCGACCGGCTGAAGTCCTACGACATCCTCGCCGACCTGTACAAGGAGAACTTCCCGAGCGGGGGTTAGCCCGCCCGGGACGGGTCGGCCCGGTCAGCCCGCGAACGCCTCGGCCAGGATGTCGAGGCCCTCGTTCAGCAGGTCCTCGGGGATGACGAGCGGCGGCAGGAAGCGCAGCACGTTCCCGTACGTGCCGGTCGTCAGGACGAGCAGGCCGCGCTCGTGGCAGCGCTTCGCGACCTGCGCGGTCAGCTCGGGGTCGGGCTCCTTCGTGCCCTCCCGCACCAGCTCGACCGCGATCATCGCGCCGCGCCCGCGGACGTCCCCGATCGCCGGGTGCTTCCCGGCGAGGTCGCGCAGCCGGGGCAGCATGATCTCGCCGATGCGGCGCGCCCGCTCGGTGAGCTTGCCGTCCTCGATCTCCTCCAGCACGGCGAGCGCCGCCTCGCAGGCGAGCGGGTTGCCGCCGTAGGTGCCGCCGAGGCCGCCGCCGTGCACCTTGTCCATGATGTCGGCGCGCCCGGTGACGGCGGCCAGCGGCAGCCCGCCGGCGATGCCCTTCGCGGTCGCGACCAGGTCGGGGACGATGCCCTCGTGCTCGCAGGCGAACATGTCGCCGGTGCGGGCGAACCCGGTCTGCACCTCGTCCGCGATGAACAGGATGCCGTTCGCGCGGCAGAACTCGGCGAGCGCGGGCAGGAACCCGGGCGCCGGCTCGATGAACCCGCCCTCGCCCTGGATCGGCTCGATCAGCACGGCCGCGACGTTGGTCGCGCCGATCTGCTTGGTGATCTTGTCGATGGCCTCGGCCGCGGCCTCCGGGCCGCAGTTGTCCGGGCCGGTCGGCCAGCGGAACGGGTAGGCCAGCGGCATCCGGTACACCTCGGGCGCGTACGGGCCGAACCCCTGCTTGTACGGCATGTTCTTCGCCGTGAGCGTCATCGTCAGCAGCGTCCGGCCGTGGTAGCCGTGCTCGAACACCACGACCGCCTGCCGCCCGGTCGCGTAGCGGGCGACCTTGACGGCGTTCTCCACGGCCTCCGCGCCGCTGTTGACCAGGATGGACCGCTTCTCGTGGTCGCCGGGCGTGATCCGGTTGAGGTTCTCGCACACCGTCACGTACGACTCGTACGGCGCCACCATGAAGCAGGTGTGGGTGAACCGGTCGGCCTGCTCCTTCACCCGCGCGGCGACCCGCGGGTTCGCGTTGCCGACGTTCGTCACCGCGATGCCCGAGCCGAAGTCGATCAGCGAGTTGCCGTCCGCGTCGACGAGCACGCCGCCGTCGGCGTCCGTCACGTAGACCGGCAGGACGCTGCCGACGCCCGGCGGCACCGCCGCGACGCGCCGTTCCTGCAGTTCCCGGGAGCGCGGGCCGGGGATCTCGGTGACGAGGCGGCGTTCCTGGGGCAGGCGGTGTGAAGTGCTGATGTCTTGGCTGGTCATGGCCTGAACATAAGCCGGGCGCCGCCTACGATGAACCGTACGGGACGGCGAAAACCGTCCAGCGAGATGGACACTTTGCACAGGGATTGCGATGCCGCCCACCCTGGCCGCCGTGGCGGCCCTGCCCCAGCTCGGCCTGCGGTCGCTCACCGGCCCGCTGCCGGACGCGCCGGTCGTGTGGGTCGCGGTCAGCGAACTGGAGGACCCGACCCCGTTCCTGGAGGGCGGCGAACTCGTCCTCACCACCGGCATGCGGCTCACGTCGGCGAACGCGCCCGCCTACGTGTCGCGGCTGGTCGGACGAGGCGTCGCCGGCCTCGGCTTCGCGGTCGGGGTCATCCACGAGGACGTCCTGCCGGAGCTGCTCGCGGCGGCGCGCGAGCAGGGGCTCGTGCTGCTGGAGGTGCCGCGCCCGACGCCGTTCATCGCCATCGGCAAGGCGGTGTCGCGGATGCTCGCCGCCGAATGGTACGAGGACGTCACCCGCGCGTTCCAGGCCCAGCGGGAGCTGACCCGCGCCGCGCTCACCGGGCCCGGCGCCCTGGTCGCCCGGCTGGCGCGGCTGCTCGGCGGGTGGGCGCTGCTGCTGGACGCGTCCGGGGACGTCCAGCACGCCGAACCCGCGAGCGCCCGGGACCGTGCCGGCGCGCTGGCGCCCGAGCTGACCCGGTTGCGCCGCCGTCCCGCCGCGAGCGTCTCGCTGGCCGTCCCGGACGACCACATCGTGGTGCAGCGGATCGGCCTCGGCGGACGGCCGCGCGGCTTCCTCGCCGTCGGAACGGACGCGCCGCTCCCGCACGCCGCGCACACCATCGTCGGCGCGGCCGTAGCGCTGCTGACCCTGCAATCGGAGACGCCGCGCACCGGCCGCGACCTGCGGGCCTCGCTCGCCGCGCTGCTGCTGGGGCGGCCCGATGACGGGCCGTCCGTGCCGCGCGGGCCGGTCCGGGTGCTGGCCTGCGCGGGCGGGGCCGCCGTGCTGGACGCGCTGGAGTCCGATCCCGCCGGGGCGCGCTGCCTGGCGCTGCCGCTGGACGGGCACAGCGCGGTGATCGTCCCGGACGAGCTGAGCGGGACGGTCGAGTCGCTGCTGACCGGCCCCATCGGCGTCAGCGCCGCGTCGTCCACCGACCTGGCGACCGCGCTGCGGCAGGCGGGGGAGGCGCTCGCCGCCGCCGAGCGGACGAACCGGGACGTCCTGTACTACACCGACCTTCCGGGGCAAGGGGTCCTCGGCCTGCTGGAACCGGACCTCGCGCATGCCTTCGCCGACACACTTCTCGCACCGCTCCGCGAGGAGGGTCTGGTCGAGACCGTCCGGGCGTACGTCGCGGCCAACGGGCAGGGCGAGGCGGCGGCGCGGGCACTGGGCGTCCACCGGCACACCCTCCGCGCACGGATGCGCAAGGCCACCGAGCTGCTGGGCCGGGACCCGGACGATCCGGCCGTCCGCGCCGAACTGTGGATCGCGCTCGCCATCACGTCCAATCGGGGCGACCAGATTGGACAGCATGGAGACTCGAAATCGGGCCCGCCGGGACTAGCGTGAACGGCATGAACGTGACCCCATTCTGGCTGGCCGGCCGGCCCGAGACCGGTGACGGTGAGCTGACCGTTACGCACCCCTACGACGGCCGCGTGGTCGGGACGGCGGCCGTCCCGACGCCCGCGCAGGTGGAGGAGGCGATCGCCGCCGCGGACGCGCTCCGCGGGGAGGCCGCCGCGCTGCCCCTGCACCGGCGGGCGGAGGCGCTCGCGCACGTGTCCGCGCGGATCGCCGAGCGGGCCGAGGAGATCGCCCGGCTGATCACCGCGGAGAACGGCAAGCCGCTGCTGTGGGCGCGCGGCGAGGTGACCCGCGCGGTCTCCACGTTCCGGTTCGCCGCCGAGGAGGCCCGCCGCTTCAGCGCCACCACGCAGCGGCTCGACACCGACCCGGCCGCCGAGGGCCGGATGGCCTACATCACCCGCGTGCCCAAGGGCCCGGTGCTCGGCATCTCGCCGTTCAACTTCCCGCTGAACCTCGCCGCCCACAAGATCGCCCCGGCGATCGCGGCGGGCACGCCGATCGTCCTCAAGCCGGCGCCCGCGACCCCGCTGTCGGCGCTGCTGCTCGGCGAGATGCTGGCCGAGACCGACCTGCCCGCCGGGATGTTCTCGATCCTGCCGGTGCCGAACGACCGCGCGCCCGCCCTCGTGGACGACCCGCGCCTGCCGATCGTGTCCTTCACCGGCTCGGTCCCGGTCGGCTGGGCGATCAACGACCAGGCGCCGCGCAAGCACGTCACGCTCGAACTCGGCGGGAACGGCGCGGCCGTCGTGCTGCCGGACGCCGACCTCGACTGGGCCGCCAAGCGCATCGGGCTGTTCTCCAACTACCAGGCCGGGCAGAGCTGCATCGCCGTCCAGCGCGTCTACGTCGACCGGTCCGTGTTCGACGAGTTCGTGCCGAAGCTGGTCGACACGGTCGCGTCCCTCGTCACCGGCGACCCGTGGGACGACAAGACGCAGGTCGGCCCGCTCGTCAGCCAGGAGGCCGCCGAGCGCGTCGAAGCCTGGGTGGACGAGGCCGTCGCGGCGGGCGCGAAGGTCCTCACCGGCGGTACCCGCGAGGGCGCCGCGTACGCGCCGACCGTCCTCGCCGACGTGCCGTCCGACGCCAAGATCTCCCGCGAGGAGGTCTTCGGCCCGGTCATGTTCGTCCAGCCCGTGGACGGCGTCGACGAGGCGTTCGACCTCGTCAACGACTCCAAGTTCGGGCTCCAGGCGGGCGTGTTCACCCGGAACCTCGACATCGCGTTCCGCGCACACCGCGAACTCGACGTCGGCGGCGTCGTGATCGGGGACGTCCCGTCCTACCGCGCCGACCAGATGCCGTACGGCGGCGTGAAGGACTCGGGCGTCGGCCGCGAGGGGCTCCAGTCGGCGATGGCCGACTACACCGAGGAGAAGGTCATGATCTTCACGGGCCTGCCCCTCTGACTCCGCGCTAGCGGGGCCTTGCGTACAGCCCGGTGCGCAGGGCCCCGGCCGCCTCCGACAGCGCCTCCTGGAACCGCCCGCCCAGCGACCACGTGTTCGCGAACCCGTGGATGAGATCCTCCTGCCGCCGCAGCGCGACGCTCACCCCGGCCTTCTCCAGCCGCTTCGCGAACTCCTCGCCCTCGTCCCGCAGCGGATCGAAGCCGGCCGTGACCAGGTACGTCGCCGGGAAGCCGCTCAGGTCGTCGGCCAGCATCGGCGACGCCTTCACCTCGGCGCGCCGCTCCACCGGGCAGTAGTGGTCGCCGAACCAGTTCATGTCCTCGTCGGTGAGGTAGAAGCCCTCCCCGAAGATCTCCCGCGACCGCCGCCGGACGGACAGGTCGGTCGCCGGGTAGAACAGCAGCGCGAAGTCCGGCTTGCGCTCCGCCAGCACCCCGACGACCGCCGCGAGGTTGCCGCCCGCGCTGTCACCGCCGACCGCGATGGCGGTGGGGTCGGCGCCCAGGTCCGCGGCGTGCGCGACCGCGTACTCGTAGGCTTTGAGCGCGTCGTCCGGCCCGGCCGGGAACGGGTGCTCGGGGGCGAGCCGGTACTCCACCGTCAGCACCCGCACCTCGGCGTGCACCGCCAGATACCGGCAGACGGTGTCGTGCGTGTCGATGTCGCCGATGACCCAGCCGCCGCCGTGGTAGAAGACGAGCAGCGGCGATCCTTCCGGCAGCCCCTTCGGGGTGTGGAGCCGCGCCGGGACACCGCCCGCGTCGACCTCCCGCGTCGTCACCGGCCGCGCGGGCACCTTCGTCAGATACACCTTCGACCGGGCGAGCCCCTGCCGCGCCTTCTCGACCGTGGCGCCGCCGAGCCGCCGCTCGCCCTCCAGCCGCATCATCAGCAGCAGCAGCTGCGCGTCCACCGACAGCTCCTGCCCGTCCCGGCGCACCGGCGCCCCGACGATCAGCCGCTTGACCGGCTCCGGCAGGGAGAACACGCCCCGCAGCATCCGCCCCGCCACCGAGGGCGGCACCATCTCGACCATCGACGCCATGCGATCCTCCAAGCCCAGGGGGTGCACCAACCGTACTCCCCGGTAGCCCGCCGCGCCTCAGCCGGACCGCCGGCGCCGGTAGTACGCGACGGTCACCACGGCGAGGAGCGGCCCCCAGGCGACCAGCGGCGCATAGGCGACGACACCGAGCACGCCTTCCCAGCTCTCGAAATGGATGGGGAACCCGTCCGGCAACGGCCGTCCCTGGATCGTCTCCCCGAAGACCAGCACATTGACGATGGACACCGTCCACAACACGGTGAGGAACGCCGCACCCGCCACCGCGGACATCACCGCGACCATGATCGGCACTCGCCGGCCCCGCACCCACGGCACCCACCGGGGGAACACCTCGCCCCACCGCGCGATCAACCCGACCGCGGTGAAGGCCACCAGCTCCGAGAAGACCGACAGGAGCACCACGTAGGCCTCCATGGGCAACCAGCCCGGCACGTCCCCCCGCGCGTCCGCCGACCCCAGGTCGCCCTCCCCGATGATCGGAAGATGGAGAGCGAACGCCGCGATCCGCCACAGCCCGGCCGGCAACACGGTGAACGGAACGGCCAATGCGGCGATCCAAACCCACCGGGGCACCCCGTCCACCGCCTCATGCGCGCTACGCCACCCGCCCCGCAACCGTCCGAACGACCCCGCGGCCACAGTGCCAACGGTCATGCCTACCTCCCTGATCGCGCGCTCGTACAAACGCCACGATCACACCCCGGCACCGTCCGCCAGATCCCTCGCGGGCACCACCCGCCTCCCCCACAAGGGTGAAAGTCAGGGTTTGCGGGCTACGGCGGCGTACCCGGCCACCTGGTCCGGGGCCGCACGGTCGGGACGCCAGCGGGACATGGACACCACACCCGGATCCAGGAGGTCCAGTCCGTCGAAGAAGCGGAGGACGGCCTCGCGCGTGCGCGGCACCATGGGGTTGGCCGACTTCTCGTTCCAGTCCTGCTGGGCCTCGGCCTGGGCGCTCTCGCCCGCGTCGAAGTCCAGGGTGGCGTGGGTGATCACCAGGTGGCTGCCGGACGGGACGGCGTCCAGCAGCGAAGCGAGGAGGCGCCGGGCCTCGCCGTCGTCATGAATGAAGTGCAGGATTCCCAGCAGCATCACCGCGACCGGACGGGTGAAGTCCAGCGTCGCCGCGGCCTTGGCCAGGATGTCATCGGGTTCGCGCAGGTCGGCATCGACATAGTCGCTAGCACCCTCAGCCGTGGCGTCGAGCAGGGCCCGAGCGTGGACCAGCACCAAGGGATCATTGTCCACATAGACGACGCGTGCGTCCGGAGCGACGCGCTGGGCGACCTCGTGCGTATTGTCCATGGTCGGAAGGCCAGAGCCGATATCGAGGAACTGCCGTATGCCGGCCTCCGTCAAGCACCGGACGGCTCGGCCGAGGAAGGCGCGGTCGGCGCGGGCGATGTCGACGATCTGCGGGAACATCGCACGGAACTGCTCGGCGGCCCGGCGGTCGACCTCATAGTTGTCCGTGCCGCCGAGAAGATGGTTCCAGACACGGGCGGAGTGCGGAACCGACGTGTCGATGCGGGGATCCTGGGTCATGGCGAAGCCTCCCGGAGATCAGTCTTTCCCGACAACCTAACCAGCAGCTCCTCAGCCGAGGACGAGCGGGATTTTCGCGGCGAGTTCTCCCAGCGCGGCCTTCTCCGCGTCCGTAGGAGTACGACGCCCGGTCCCGACCAGCAGCGCGTCCTTGTCGGAGAACGACGCCGGGAACGATGCCCCGGCGATCCGTTCCAGCGACGCCCGCGCGGCCGCCAGCGTCTCGACCGGAGGTTCGGCGCCCGACGGAAGGCACGCGATCAGGTCGAGATGATGCAACGTCCATTCCATGACATACGCGGACAGATAGTCACCAACGGTCAGCACCTCGTCCTGCGTGCTGACGCGGACACCCGGATCCGCGAGTTCAGCGGCGCGCCCAGCAGCGGCCCCGACGTCGTCGAAGTGGAACTTGAGCAGCCGCGGCTCGCCGTACGCGGCGGCCAGCCTGGGAATCAGCGCGTCGAGCGGGTCCGCACCGGTCGGCGGCTCCACGAGCTTCCAGTAGCTGACCGAGTCCACGGTCGGCTCACCCTCGGCAGGCGTGACCAACGTGATCAGGACGTCCTGGGCGTCAATGACGAGGTGGCACACCAGATCCCGCACGAGCCACCCGGCACACCCGGACGGCCGCTCCCAATCCTCCGCGGCCAACTCATCAACGGCCGCCCGCAACGCCGCCCAAGAACACGAGAAAAGATCCACTCCCGCACCGTAACCCGCCATACCCAGCCCGGGTGGGGATTACTCGACTAGGGCTGCGGCCAGTTCGCGCAACTCCTGGATCGGAAGGTCTGCGCGGCGCTTCTTTTCCGCCCATGCCTCGACCGCTTCTACCGAACGTTCCAGCAAATCCACGAGAACCGCATAGCTGGGCTCGGCATCGTCGGGCACCGCGGCCTGCACCATGAGGCGCCCCTGCTTCTTGGAGTAAGCGCCGGTTCGGACTCCGGTCCAGTCGTTCTGCAGAAATTCTCCTGAGTAGTGGTAGACCACATTCACCCAGAACGGTGCTTCGTCCTGCCCCTGCAGGCTCTCCAGTTCGAGCAGCAGGTTCCGTTCGGCGTCCCGCCACCTGCGGTCCTTGTCCGGCCCACCATCGACGGACCCGATCATAAGGAACTCATACTCGAGCGGAAGCATCGGCTCAACGCCTCCAGAATGCTAGCGACTCGGCGGCCGGTCGGTTTCGTCTTTCGAGGCCGCCCTCCGCTGCCAGGCGGTCGAGCACATCATGACGATCGCGGGTGGAACCAGGACGAGAGCCGGCGGCCCAATATTGACGACGATCGCCATCGCCACCAATGCGATCGCCACGAGCAGTGGCGGATAAAGGCGCAGGAACGATCTCCGCTCGCGATCCTGTCGATGAAGCATGCCACGGCGGCGAAGGCCGAACTGAAGCGCCGCGCCCAAGCCGACCACGATGAGCGCCCAGCCGACGAAACCCAAGGTTCCATACAGCACCACGCCGACCGCGAGGATCGTGACCGTGACGACCAGCCCCACGACCAGCAGAAGCGCTAGCATTTCTTCTCCCTGCCGAGTCGTCACCTACGGTCGTTTGCCGTCGATGCCCTTGCGCACTGTTTTGGCGCTGGCTCCCGTACTGGTAGGTGAAAGTCTGCCAGGTGCGCTTGGCCGCCGTCCCCAACTCAATGGTGGACGGCTTGCCCGTCGTAGGTGTTGACCAGGGTCTCCAGGGGCAGCCCGCCAACGCCGGGGCGGCCCCGTCGTCGGAGTTGTGCATCCTGTGTGGTGGGAGGGGTGTCAGTGGTTTCCATGATGCTGTGTGTAGTTGGTTCGTGACAGACTGTGTGCGACTTCGGGTACTTCAGGGACAGGGAAGCGGACGACATGGCCGACGAGACCGGGCTAGCTGGATCTTTCGGGAGTGTCTCGGATGGTGCGGGGCGGTGCCGGGGTCACAAGGTCGTTCTGTGCGCCCTCGCCTTGGCCGTCGCGGTCGTGGTGGCGGCGGTCGTCGCGTCGTTTCTGCCCAGGGGGCATCGGGGCAGGCGCCGGTTGCGGCGGGGGCGGCCCTGGCGGCGTTGGTCCGCCGACGGCGACGTGGGGGATCTCGAAGGCGGGCAGTCCTAGTTCTTGCGGAGCAGGAGGTGGCCGGCCGGGGAGTGTTCGTTCTCGTTCGGGCGGCGTAGGAGGCGGGCCACCTCCGCCAGGCCGGCGCGGTGGGCGAGTTCGGCTACCCGGCCGATCGGCCAGCGGTGGGCGCGGACGACCTTGTGGTCGAACGGCTCCGGGACGTTCCCATCGGTCGACTGGAAGGCCACGAGCAGGTGGCCGCCGGGTGCCAGGACGCGGTCGAACTCGGCGAACACGTCCGGGAGTTCCATCGGGGCGAGGTGGATCATCGAGTACCAGGCCAGGGCGCCGGCGAGCGTCCCGTCCGGGAACGGGAGCGCCTTCATGGTGCCCTCGGTGAAGTTCAGGTGCGGGTGATCCGCGCGGGCCTGGGCGATCATGGCGGGTGACAGGTCGATGCCGGACGCGTCCAAGCCGAGCGAGTGCAGGAACGCCGTCACGTGGCCGGGGCCGCAGCCCACGTCGGCGACCGGTCCCGCGTCCCGGACGAGGTCCGCGAACGCGGTGAGCAGCGCGCGTTCGAGGGGCAGGTCGTCGAGGACGTCGCGGAACATGTCGGCGTACAGGACCGCGACGGCGTCATAGGCCGCTCGCGTGGCGGGTTCGGTCATGGGGCCCGACGTTAGCGTCATCCCGGACGGTAGCGGGCCTGGCGGGCGGCGGGGCCGGTCGGTGCCAGGCCGGACAGGCCCGCCTCGATCGCGGCGGCGGCGCGGCGGCAGAACGCTTCGGGCTCGTCGGCGGCGTCCGGGCGCTCGTCCACCAGGGCGTCCGCGATGCCGTCCCGGAGCAGGTCCGCCGAGCGGACGCCCTGGGACGCGGCCATCTCGTCCGCGCGGGACGGGGTCCGGTGGACGATCACCGACGCGCCCTCGGGCGGGAGCGGGGACAGCCAGGCGTGCCGCGCCGCGAGGACGCGGTCGGCGGGCAGCAGCGCCAGCGCCGCGCCGCCGCTGCCCTCGCCGAGGAGCAGGCAGAGCGTCGGCGCCGGCAGCGTGATCAGGTCGGCGAGGCAGCGGGCGATCTCCCCGGCCAGCCCGCCC
>NZ_JABXFD010000652.1 GCF_013372625.1 Actinomadura sp. BRA 177 | reverse complement strand
CGCGGCTGTGCGGGCGGCGTCAGGTGGTTGTAGGGGCATGCCAGTAGGCCGTCCCTCGGCCCCCGATGGAGCGGCCCTCGCCCCCGGTGGAGGCGTCCTCGGGCCCCGGTGGAGCCGTCCACCGCCCTGGTCGGGACGGATGGCTCTGAGGTGGCTCGGTCGCCGCCGCACTGGTCTTCGGGCATGCCTGTCGCCGTGTTGTCTGCGCGCTGCCCGGTTGTACCGTGCGCTGTCCTCCGGATGGGTAGGTAGTTCGCCGCGCCGAGGGGAGTTCAGCCTGGCGTAGGCGTCCCGGCTCGCGAACACCCCCGGTGGTCGCAGCAGCATCATCGCGTCCCCCTCCGGTGGCTTTTGCGGGTCCTGGGGTGGACACGGCTTTGGGTGGGGGTGCTGTTGTTGATGGGGGCGGTTGTTGGAGTGGGTTATTGTTCGGCTTTTGTTTTTAGGCCGTTGGCTTCCATTGTTACGTAGCGGCGCGTTAGGCGGGCTGTTAGGAGGGAGATCAGGGGTGCTAGGGGGCCTTTTTGGGTGAGGGTTAGGCGGACGGTTACGCCGTTCTGGGTGGGGGTTATGTCGTGGGCGGCGGTGGTGGTTACGCCGGGGGAGCGGGATTCCCAGGTGAAGGTCTCGTTCTCTTTGAAGGCGGTGACCGTCCAGACGGCGGCGGGGAGTTTCGGCTGGTGGACGCGGGCGCGGGAACTGAGGGTGAACGGCTCGTCGAGTAGTTCTACGCGGTTGATCGAGTCGGTCATCTCGGGCCAGTGTTCGACGTCCTTCAGGAGGTTCCAGACGGTTTCGGGGGCGGCCTCGATGTCGACGGAGACTTCGAAATGCATGGCGTGCTCCTCACTGCGGTGCGGACGGCGGACAGGAGGTCGGTGACCAGGGGGTCGTCGGTGCGGCCCGGCAGGTGCAGAGCGTAGTAGGGGACGGCGGGCAGGTCGATGATCTCTCGTGCGGTCAGGCCCGGCGGCGGGGGCACGCAGCCGTTCACGACGGCCAGGCCGATGCGCAGGGATGCGAAGTGCAGCATCAGTGGCCAGCCCTCGGCCTCGACTGCCAGGGACCATGGGACCTCGGCTGCTCGTAGGGCTCGTTCGAGGGTGATGCGGTGGGGGCCCGTTGGGGGCGGGACGATCAGGGCGGTGCCCGTGAGGTCGGAAAGCGTCAGGTGGGGTTTCGCGGTCAGGGGATGGTCGTCCGGCATGACGAGGGTCTGCGGGTAGGAGGCGAGTAGTTCGGCCTCTACGTCGGTCGGCAGGACGTCCAGGACGGCGACGCCCACGTCGGCGCGGCCCGTGCGGACGGCGGTGAGGGTGCGGGCGCGGTCGCCGTTGATCAGGCGGACGCCCGGGTGGACGGCATCGCCGAGCAGGTACAGGTAGGCGCCCTCGCCGGCGGCCAGGGTCGGAGCGCGGGACGGGGCGGTGCCGTGGACGTCGGCCAGGAAGGTGGAGACGCGGGCGTCGAGGTCACGGGCGAAACGGGCCACCTGCTCGCCGGCGGGGGTCAGGGCCAGGCTGCGTCCGTGGCGGGTGTAGAGGGGGCGGCCGAGGGTTTCGGAGAGTTTGCGCACCTTGACGTGGAGGGCGGGCTGGGAGATGTGGAGTTCGTCGGCGGCGCGGGTGAAGTTGAGGTGGTCGGCGAAGACGGCGAACGAGGCGAGCGCGTCGGTGGAGAGGCGGCTCAGGTCCATAGGTGCAAACTATAGCTGGGGTGGTTGTTAATAGTTCTCTTTTAGGGAGTGCGGGGCACAGGGTTGGGAGTATGGATATCGAACCTCGGCTCGGCGTTGATTTCGGGCGGGTCATTCACGGGGGGCTGCTGGCGCCCGGTGACGACGACACCGTCTTCCTGGACGGGAGCTTTGAGGAGGCCATCGCCTCGCCTGCGACTGAGGGAGTCTATGAGGTGCTGCCGGGGCTTGTTGAAGCCTTTGAAGGGCGCGCCTGGATCATCTCCAAGTGCGGCGACCGGGTACGGAAAAGGACGCTGGCGTGGCTCGACCACCATGACTTCTACGCCAGGACAGGGCTGCCGAGGGCGAACGTCCGGTTCTGCCGGAAGCGGGCGGAGAAGGCCGACCACTGCGCGGAACTCGGCATCACGCACATGATCGATGACCGGCTGGACGTGCACCGGGCCATTCGTGAGATCGTGCCCTACCGGTATCTGTTCGGGCCGAGCAAGGGTCCCGAATGGGTGCGGCACCTGCCCGGGTGGGACGCTGCCGAGGTCATTCGCGCAGATATTCCGGCGGGACGGAATCGGCCAGCCACACGCCGTTCGCACTGACCCGGAACTCGTGCCCGTCGGCGGCCATCCGCCCGGAGCCGACCGTGAGGACGACCGGCCGGCCGCGGCGGGCGCCGACGCGCAGGGCGGTCTCGAGGTCGGGGGAGAGGTGGACGGCGTGCCGGCCCATCGGTAGCAGTCCCTCGCGCAGAATCGCGTCCACGGAACGGCGGACGGTGCCGTGGTAAAGGAACTCGGGCGGGGCCTGAGCAGGCAGGTTCAACTCGACCGGTATTGAATGCCCCTGGACGGCCCGTATCCGGTCCCCGTCCAGTTCATAGCGCTTCTTGTCGTTCGCCTCCACCACGTGCTCCAGTTCGGAGCGGGTGAGAGCGAAGCCGTGCCGTGAAGCGGCGGCGAGCAGTTCCGGGACGTCCGCCCAGCCCTCCGGCGAGAGGGTGAGGCCGATCCGCTCGGGGCGGTGCCGCAGGTGCTTGGCGAGATACTTCGAGATCTTCACCACGCGGCGCTCGTCCATGGACATGCGTCGGGGCCGGCGCGGGAACGGCCGGCCCCGGGCGTGCGGCTCCTACTTGGCCTGCAGGGCGGCGGCCTGCTTGGCGATCGCCGACTTGCGGTTGGCGGCCTGGTTCTTGTGGATGACGCCCTTGCTGACGGCCTTGTCCAGCTTGCGCGCTGCGCTGCGCTGCGCGGCGACGGCGTCGTCGACGTTGCCCGCCTCGGCGGCCTCGCGGAACTTGCGGATCGCCGTCTTCAGCTCGGACTTGACGGCCTTGTTGCGCAGGCGGGCCTTCTCGTTCTGCTTGTTGCGCTTGATCTGGGACTTGATGTTAGCCACGTCGTAGTGCCTCAGCTTGGTTGCGATCCACGCCTGCTCACCGGCAGGCTCCAACGGAATGTCTGAACGGGGGCGGGACGGTGCCCCCGGGGCACGACGCTACGCCACACGCAGTCGCACAGCCTACCAATCACCGGGGCCTGCCCCAAACCGGACCGTGCACGGAGCATCGCGCCCGGCATGGGACTATGGAAGCACACATATCCATGTCCACCAGTGAGTTTTGCGAACGGACCCCGGTGCCAGCGCCTCAGCCCGACAAGACCGATCCCGCGATCATCCGCAACTTCTGCATCATCGCGCACATCGACCACGGCAAGTCGACCCTCGCGGACCGGATGCTGCAGCTGACGGGTGTGGTCGAGGAGCGCCAGATGCGCGCCCAGTACCTCGACCGCATGGACATCGAGCGCGAGCGCGGCATCACGATCAAGAGCCAGGCCGTCCGGCTGCCCTGGACGTCCGGCGGCGTCGACCACGTCCTGAACCTGATCGACACCCCCGGGCACGTCGACTTCTCCTACGAGGTGTCGCGGTCGCTGGCGGCGTGCGAGGGCGCGGTCCTGCTGGTGGACGCGGCGCAGGGCATCGAGGCGCAGACCCTCGCGAACCTGTACCTGGCGCTGGAGGCGGACCTGCACCTCATCCCGGTGCTGAACAAGATCGACCTGCCCGCGGCGCAGCCGGACAAGTACGCCGAGGAGCTGGCCGGGATCATCGGCTGCGACCCGTCGGACGTGCTGCGCGTGTCGGGCAAGACCGGCGAGGGCGTCCGCGAGCTGCTCGACAAGATCGTCCAGGAGGTGCCGGCGCCGGTCGGCGACCCGGACGGCCCGGCCCGCGCGCTGATCTTCGACTCGGTGTACGACACCTACCGGGGCGTCGTCACCTACGTCCGGATCATGGACGGGCATCTGTCCCGCCGCGAGAAGAGCCTGATGATGTCGACCGGGGCGGCGCACGAGACCCTCGAAGTCGGCGTGATCTCCCCGGAGCCGAAGCCCGTGCAGGGCCTCGGCGTCGGCGAGGTCGGCTACCTGATCACCGGGGTGAAGGACGTCCGGCAGGCGCGGGTCGGCGACACCGTGACCGTCGCGTCCCGGCAGGCCCCGGAGGCGCTCGGCGGCTACCGCGACCCGAAGCCGATGGTGTTCTCCGGCCTGTACCCGGTGGACGGCGACCAGTATCCGGAGCTGCGGGACGCGCTCGACAAGCTGCGGCTGAACGACGCCGCGCTGGTCTACGAGCCGGAGACGTCGGCGGCGCTCGGGTTCGGGTTCCGCTGCGGCTTCCTCGGCCTGCTGCACATGGAGATCGTCCGGGAGCGGCTGGAGCGCGAGTTCGACCTGTCGCTGATCTCGACCGCGCCGAACGTCGTGTACCGGGTGGACATGGAGGACGGGACGGAGCACACCGTCACCAACCCCAGCGAGTTCCCCGAGGGCAAGATCGCCACCGTGTACGAGCCGGTGGTGAAGGCGACGCTGCTGACGCCGTCCGACCACATCGGCGCGATCATGGAGCTGTGCCAGGGCCGCCGCGGCGTGCTGCTCGGCATGGACTACCTGTCGGAGGACCGCGTCGAGATCCGCTACACGCTGCCGCTCGCCGAGATCATCTTCGACTTCTTCGACCAGCTGAAGTCGCGGACCCGCGGGTACGCCTCGCTCGACTACGAGCCGAGCGGCGAGCAGGAGTCCGACCTCGTGAAGGTCGACATCCTGCTGCAGGGCGAGTCGGTGGACGCGTTCAGCCAGATCGTCCACAAGGACAAGTCGCGCGAGTACGGGCTGATGATGACGGCCAAGCTGAAGGAGCTCATCCCGAGGCAGCAGTACGAGGTGCCGATCCAGGCCGCGATCGGCGCCCGCATCATCGCCCGCGAGAACATCCGCGCCATCCGCAAGGACGTCCTCGCCAAGTGCTACGGCGGCGACATCTCCCGCAAGCGCAAGCTGCTGGAGAAGCAGAAGGAGGGCAAGAAGCGGATGAAGACCATCGGGCGGGTGGACGTCCCGCAGGAGGCCTTCGTCGCCGCCCTCTCCACAGGTGGCGGTGGCGGCGACGCCGACAAGGGCAAGAAGTAGGGTCCCGCTACTTCAGGATGGGCCACGCCACCACGGTGGGCACCCGGCGGAACTCGCCGCGGTTGGCGGCCCGTCCCGCGTAGACGAGGAAGAACATCACCGCGGCCGTGAACAGCAGCGGCACCCAGATGAAGAACTCGACGGCCAGGGACAGCAGGCCGAAGACGAACCACACCGCGATGGCGGCGATGCCCATGTTGAGGCCCTGCGCCGCATGCCGCCGGACGAACGGTGACCCGGCCTTGCCGAAGTAGACGATGGCCGGTGCGACCGCGCCGACGAGAAACTGGCCCACGTACGCCATCAGCGACCACGTCCTGTCGTCGTCGCTGACGGGCCCGTAGTGCCCGGGCATCTGGGCGGTGTGCCCGCCCTGCGGAGGCTGCTGCCAACCCGGGGCGGGCTGCTGCTGCCCCTGCTGGGGTTGCTGCCACAGGTTCCCTTGCTGCTGCCAGGGTGCCTGCGGCTGCGCCTGCGATCCAGGCTGCTGCCCTTGGCCGGGCGACGGGGGAGGCCCGTAGGCCATGGCGGACGTCCTCTCCTCTAGTTCGCTGCGCGGATGCGCCGTGCGAGCTATTACGCGAAGTGTATGACTCTTTCGACGCATGAGAAGTTCGGACGGGTTCCCTTCGTCCGCCTGACCTGTGGCCGTTTCGCGCCACGGGCCGGGCGGCGGAGAGGGTCAGGGCCGCCAGATGACGGCTGACGGGTTCGCCTGGGTGAGCGTCACCGAGCCCGTCCAGGCGAAGGACGACGGCTGCGGCAGGTACGACTCGTCCAGGAAGAACCCCCGGTTGATGGACGTGACCGTGGCCGGCGCGCCGTTGTCGCCCCATCCTGTCGGACGGCGGACCGCCTCGATGCTCGCGATGTCGGAGACCCCCGTCCCCTCCGGTAGTTCGACGGTGGTGGCGACAGCACCGTCACGATCGATCGCCCACGTCGCCTCATCATGGTCGGACCGGTACAGCCTGGACGGGTCGGACTTCAGCCGTACCCCTAGCGCCACACCCGGCGCCGACCCGATCGTGGTCGCCGCACCCGTCGTCTTGGCGAACTCCATGAACAGGTAGGTGCGCTGGTCGCCGACCTCCCGCGTCGCCGGATCGGACGGGTTCTCGATCTTCCCTTCGCGCACCATCTCCTGGGCCGCGACGCGGTACGTCCACGGCTCGCGGTCCATGACGACCTCGCGAGCGCGCCCGTCCGGCCGTGTCCGGGACGCGTCGAGCAGGAAGCGCAGCGGCGGGTCAGGCGAGATCACGTCGCACATGTTGTTGTTCTGCGTGCAGGTCTGGAGCACCGGATGGTCGCCCTCGTACCGGCCGGCGAACTTCAGCGTGAGGTGTAACGGCGCCTGGTAGACGGCGGTGCCGTCCACCCGGTCGCCGGACGCGTCGACCTCGACCCGGTAGACCCACTCGATGTCGGTGGTGCGGCCCCAGCGGGCCATGAGCGCGGGCGTGTCGGTGCCGCCGTCCTCGTTGCTCCACACCAGCGAGTACTCGATGACGCGGTGCCCCGGCGTCGCGGCGGGCCGCGTCTCGTGCCAGGCGATCAGCGGGGCGTCGGTGGTGGCGTTCTGGTACGGGTCGCCGAACGGCCAGCCCGTCCGCCCGACGACGATCGGCGCGTGGCGCAGGGCGAGCGCGTCCGACATCCGGACCCCGACCTGCCGCAGGTCGACGCTGCGGGCGGCGGGCGCGCTGCCCTTGGCGAAGCGCAGCGTCACCTTGTGGCGCCCCTTCCCGACATGTCCGAGGCCGAGGCTCCGGGGGATCGCGTCGGACGAGGGGACGACGAGGTCGGTCACGTGCCGTCCGTCCACCGAGATCGACACGACGGCGGACTCGGCGCCCCTGCGCACCCACGAGACGCCCGGAGCGGAGGCGGCGAACGAGATCACGGCCTCCCCGGCGCGGTCGGCGGTGAACGGGAGCGACCTGGCGGGCCCGCCGCGCTGGACGGTGATCGCGCCAGCGGCGGCTGCGTGGGCGGGCGAGACGGCGACGGAGAGGGGAGCACCGGCGAGGACGGCGCCGGTCACGGCGAGCACGGCATGACGCGCACGGCTTCTCATGATCAGGAAAGGTAGGCCGCCGGGGTCGCATTCCGATGACGACCCGGTCGCCCGCCGGTGTCAGCTAGATGAGTCCCGGAGCAAGTCCCAGTGCGAGCCTGGTGTGACCCGAGTGCGGCTCCGGTGCGGCCCGAGTGTGGGCCCGGTGTGGGCCCGGTGTGGGCTTAGTGGTAATGCTCGGAGTGAGCGCGGTGAGGTTCAGACGTGGGTGCGGGGTGGGATTCGGAGGGTGGCGAGGGCGGCCGGTAGTTGCAGGGATACGGCCGTGAACCGCTCGGCCTCGCTCGGCCGCTCCGGCTCGCCCGGGCGGTCGGGGCCGTACAGGGTGAGGCCGGAGTCCGCCAGCCGGACCGCCCGCCCACGGCGGACGACCCCGTGCCCCAGTTCCCGCAGCAGCGCGACCACGTCGTCGGCGGGCTCGTCGAGCAGGTCGACGCCGTCCAGCCGGAACCGCATCTCCGGGTTGCCGCTCCAGCCGGGCGACCGCGTGCCGCAGATCTCGGCGAGCCGTTCCACGCCGTCCTCGCCGCGGTCGGTGGACAGCGCCAGCGCGCCGCGCCCCACCCGGACGCTCCGGTGGTCGGCCCACCCGCACAGCAGCGACGCCTTCGGCGGGCGGGTGCCGCACCGGTCGGCGACCGCGGCGAGCGTCGCCCACGCGTCGGCGGCCTGGGTGGAGAACAGCAGGCTCGCGTCCGGCAGCAGCGCCCCGCGGCCCGGCTCCAGCGTGATCACGAACGGCGCGACCCGGCCGGGGAACCGCGCCGGATCGGCCTCCCGGAGCGTGACGAGGCCCTCCCACTCGACGGGCTCGTCCACCGCGAACCAGGTGATCACGGCCTCGACGCCGAGGGTGCGGAACGTCGTGTCGGTGAGCCGCTCGGCGACCGCCTCGCGCAGCCCCTCGGCCGTCTCGGCGAGCCGGCGGCGCCACCACGGCGGCTCCGGGTCGGCGCGCCCGCCCGTCGACCAGCGCGTTCCGGCGCCCGCGCCGTCGACCACCACGCAGTGCCAGCCGTCCGGCCCGCCGTGCAGCAGCACCCGCGCCGGCGCGCGTCCCCGCTCGGTCCCACCCTCGTCCGCCATCCCGACGACACTATCCACCCAAGAGGGTCGGCACGCTCCATTCCGGCCGCCCGGCGGGTGGTTTCCCGACGACACGGCGGGGGTTGCTCGATCTCGGCGCGTATGTCGGTACGGTCGGAGACGGCGGCCAGCCGGTCCCGACCCGACCTCCCGGAGGTAGCGTGACCCACCCCGAGCAGGTTCTGCGTTCCGCGAAGGAGCGGGAAACGGTGAACGGAGCCGTCCGCGCGCTGCGCTCCGCCGCCCCGGACGGCTGGGAGCGCCTCGACTTCGAGTTCCGCGCGACCGTCGGCATCGACAGCGCCTCGTTCGAGGTCGAGGACGCCGACGGCGGGCGCCGCACCGCCATCCCGCCCGGGCAGGCCATCGGCAGGATGGACGAGCTGCGCCGCGTCATGTACCGGAACGGCAAAGGGGCCTGGTTCACCGCGCGCCTGCGGATCGAGCGCTCCGGCCGGTTCAGCGCCGAGTTCGACTACGACGGGGAACCGGAGTTCACCCCGCCCCTCACCCCGTCCGCCTACGCCCTCGATCTGGACCGCTTCCCCCGCACCGACGCCCACATCCCCGACTGGCTCCGCGCGAAACTCGACGAGGCCTGAACACTCGCGGAGTTCGAGCAGGTTACGGCCTGAGCACCCGCAGGGCCTGAATGGACGGCGGGTCTGAGTAGGCGGCGGGCTGAACAAGCTGCCGGTCTGAGCGGGCGGCGGGTCTGAACGGGCGGCGGGTCTGAGCAGGTGGGTCCGGGAGGCAGACTTGAAGGGTGCCATCCACGCTTCCCGACGGTGATCCCGTACCCCGCGACGGCGCGCTGCCCGGCAGTGCGCTGGCCGGTCTTGGAGACCGTCCCTTCGCCTTCTACGTCCATGTGCCCTTCTGCGTGACGCGGTGCGGGTACTGCGACTTCAACACCTACACGGCGACGGAACTGGGGCCCGGCGCGAGCCGGGATTCGTATGCCGACACCGCCGTCAGTGAAGTGCGGATGGCGCGGCGCGTCCTTGGGGATGTGGACCTGCCCGTCGAGACGGTTTTCGTGGGCGGGGGTACACCGACGTTGCTCCCGCCGGACGATCTGGGACGTGTCCTGGCCGCCATCGATGCGGAGTTCGGGCTCGCCAAGGGCGCGGAAGTCACCACTGAGGCGAACCCCGAGTCGGTGGACGAGGCCTACGTGGCCAAGCTCCGTGAGGCCGGATTCACCCGGATCTCGTACGGCATGCAGAGCGCGCGCGAGCACGTCCTGGCCGTCCTGGAGCGCACCCACACTCCCGGACGTGTCCCGCAGGTCGTGGAGTGGACGCGTAAGGCAGGCTTCGAGCACATCAATCTCGACCTCATCTACGGAACGCCAGGCGAAACAGACGACGACTGGAGGGCTTCCCTAGAGGCCGCCCTGGCGTCGGAGCCCGACCACGTCTCGGCCTACGCGCTCATCGTCGAGGAGGGCACCCGCCTAGCGGCGCAGGTGAAACGCGGAGAACTCACGCCTCCCGACGACGATGCCATGGCCGACCGCTATCTGATCGCCGACGAGATGCTCGGCGCCCACGGCCTGCACTGGTACGAGATCTCCAACTGGGCCGCCGATCCCTCCGCCGCCTGCCGCCACAACATGCTCTATTGGACGGGCGCCGACTGGTGGGGCGTCGGCCCGGGCGCGCACAGCCACGTCGGCGGAACCCGCTGGTGGAACGTCAAGCACCCCGCCGCCTACGCCTCCCGCCTGACCGAAGGCACCACACCCGCCCACGCCAGGGAGATCCTGACCGACGACGACCGCCACATCGAGCGCATCATGCTCGAACTGCGCCTCGCCCAGGGCTGCCCCACCGACCTCCTGGACGACAAGGCCGTCCGCAGAGCGATAGACGAGGGCCTACTAGAACCGGCCCCGTACAAGCAAGGCCGCGCCGTCCTGACTCAACGAGGCCGCCTCCTAGCCGACGCCGTTGTCCGCGACCTGACCTAGCACGCAAGCCTCAACCACCGGAACACGGGCATGCCCTGCGTCGCGACGGGGGTTCCAGGGGGCTACACGGTTACGAAGTCGATCAGTTCTTCTACGCGGCCCAGTAGGGCGGGCTCCAGGTCGGTGTAGGAGTTGACCGAGTTCAGGATGCGTTTCCAGGCGGCGCCGGTGTTGTCGCCCCAGCCGAGCTCGGCGACGATGCCCTCCTTCCACGGGACGCCGCGCGGGATGCGGGGCCAGGCGCGGATGCCGACGGCCGCGGGCTTGACCGCCTCCCAGATGTCGATGAACGGGTGGCCGGTGATGAGGACGTGCGGGGACGAGACCTGCGCGGCGATGCGGGACTCCTTGGAGCCGTCCACCAGGTGGTCGACCAGGACGCCCAGGCGGCGGTCCTCGTCCGGGGCGAACTCCTCGACGATGGCGGGCAGGTCGTCCACGCCTTCGAGGTACTCCACGACGACGCCCTCGACGCGCAGGTCGTGGCCCCAGATCTTCTCGACCAGCTCGGCGTCGTGGACGCCCTCCACGTAGATGCGGCTCTCCTTGGCCACCTGGGCGCGCAGCCCCTGAACGGCGATGGAGCCGGACGCCGAGCGCGCCGGGCCCGATGGCGCGGCGGCGGGCCTGACCAGCGTGACCGGCTTGCCGTCGATCAGGAAGCCGGACTTGGTGAGCGGGAACACGCGCCGCTTGCCGAACCGGTCCTCCAGGGTGACGCCGAACTTGTCGCAACCGACGACGGCGCCGCAGAAGCCGCTGCCGGGATCCTCCGCGACCAGCCCGGGTTCGGCCGGTATCTCGGGGATCTGGCCTTTGCGCGGCCTGCGCCAGTCGCCGGCGAGTATGTCGTTTCCGTAGTCCTTACTGCGCACGGGTCCGCACATTAACCCGCCGGGACGGCCGTACGGCGTCGCCCCTCGTCCCCCGGCGTGGCGCCGGCGTCCGATACGGATAGGATCACGCAGCCGTGCGGGCGGTGCGCGGGCACTCCAAACGGGGCCCCGGGGCCGTACACTTGGCACTCAGGAGCAAGGAGTGCCAGCGGGGAGGCCGGCCGGACGAGGGAGGTGACGCCGTGCTGGACGACCGTAAACTCGCGGTCCTGCGCGCCATCGTCGAGGACTTCGTCTCCACCAACGAGCCGGTGGGGTCGAAGGCCCTGGCGGACCGGCACAACCTCGGGGTGTCGCCGGCGACCATCCGCAACGACATGGCGGTGCTGGAGGAGCAGGGCTACATCGCCCAGCCGCACACCAGCGCCGGGCGCATCCCGACCGACAAGGGCTACCGGCTGTTCGTCGACCGGCTGTCCACGATCAAGCCGCTGTCGGTCGCCGAGCGGCGCGCGATCGAGACGTTCCTCACCGGCGCCTACGACCTCGACGACGTCGTCGGCCGGACGGTGCGGCTGCTCGCGCAGCTCACCCGGCAGGTCGCCGTCGTGCAGTACCCGTCGCTGACCCGCTCGTCGGTGCGGCACGTCGAGCTGGTCCCGGTCGCCGAGGGGCGGCTGCTGCTCGTCCTCATCACCAACACCGGGCGGGTGGAGCAGCGGGTCATCGAGACGCCCGGCAGCATCTCCGAGGAATCGATCGGGCACCTGCGGGCGTTGCTCAACACATGCCTGGACGGACTCGGCTTCGGCGACGTGCCGACCGCCGTCGCGGACCTCCCCGAGAAGGTGGGGCCGGACGAGCGGCCGGTCGCGGCGGCGGTGCTGTCGGTCCTGCTGGAGACGCTCGTGGAGAACCACGAGGAGAAGATCGTCTTCGCCGGCGCGGCCAACCTCGCCGCCGTGGACTTCTCGCAGAGCCTGCGGGAGGTGCTGGTGGCGCTTGAGGAACAGGTCATCCTCATGCGGCTGCTCGGTGAGACCGGAGACTCCTCTACAGTTACGGTGCGGATCGGCACCGAGAACCCCGACCTGGGACTCCGGTCGACCTCGGTCGTCGCCGCGGACTACGGGGTGGGCGACCTCACCTTGGCCCGGCTTGGAGTGCTCGGGCCTACACGCATGGATTACCCCAGCACGATGGGAGCGGTACGGGCAGTGGCACGCTACGTGGGACAGATCCTGGCGGGGTCGTGAAAGTGGCGAACGACTACTACGCGACTCTGGGCGTCCGGCGCGACGCCAGCGCCGACGAGGTGAAGAAGGCCTACCGCCGGCTCGCGCGCGAGCTCCACCCGGACGTCAACCCGGATCCGGAGACCCAGGAGAAGTTCAAGGAGATCACCCAGGCGTACGAGGTGCTCTCCGACCCCAAGAAGCGGGAGATGTACGACCTCGGCGCGGATCCGTTCGCGGCCGGGGGCGGCGGGGCGGGCGCCGGCGGGTTCGGCGGCGCCGGGTTCCCGTTCAGCGACATCATGGACGCCTTCTTCGGGACGGCGACCTCGCGCGGCCCGCGGTCGCGGGCGCGGCGCGGCCGGAACGCGACGCTGCGGGTCGAGCTCGACCTCAAGGAGACCGCGTTCGGCACGACCCGCGAGCTGTCCATCGACACCGCGGTCGCCTGCGGCGCCTGCGAGGGGTCGGGCTGCGCGCCCGGCACCCACCCGGACACGTGCGAGACGTGCCACGGGCGGGGCGAGGTGCAGCAGGTGCAGCGCTCGTTCCTCGGCCAGGTCATGACGGCGCGGCCGTGCCCGGCGTGCGGCGGGTTCGGGTCGGTGATCCGCAACCCGTGCACCGAGTGCTCCGGCGACGGCCGGGTGCGCACCCGGCGCACCGTCAAGGTCAAGATCCCGGCCGGGGTGGAGAACGGCATCCACATCCAGCTCGCCGGCGAGGGCGAGGTCGGCCCGGGCGGCGGCCCGCCCGGCGACCTGTTCCTGGAGATCGTGGAGAAGCCGCACCAGATCTTCGAGCGGGAGGGCGACGACCTGCACTGCACGGTCGAGATCCCGATGACCGCGGCGGCGCTCGGCACCAGCGTCACGATCGAGACGCTGGACGCGGCCGAGAGCGTCGACATCAAGCCGGGCACGCAGTCCGGGCAGGTCATCACGCTCTACAACCGGGGCGTCCGGCACCTCAACGAGAGCGGGCGCGGCGACCTGATGATCCACGTGAACGTGGAGACGCCGAACCGGCTGGACGAGGAGCAGGAGGACCTGCTGCGCCGCCTCGCGGCCCTGCGCGGCGAGGAGCGCCCGCCCGGCAAGTTCGCGCCCGGGCAGCGCAACGGCATGTTCTCCCGCATCAAGGACGTCTTCAACCAGCACTGAAGCGCCGTGGCGGCGGCCTACCGGGAAGGCCGCCGCGGCGACGACGAGCATTGAGACGAGCATGGAGAGGCCCGCATGAGCCCGCCGGTGTTCCTCGCCGGGTCCGACGCCCTGGAGCGGGACACGGTCGTCCTGGACGGGCCCGAGGGCCGGCACGCGGCGGCCGTGCGGCGGCTGCGGCCCGGTGAGCGCGTCGACCTGACCGACGGCGCGGGGCTGCTGGCCGAGTGCGTCGTCACCGCCGCCGACCGCGCGTCCCTCACGCTGGACGTGCGGGCCCGGCACCGCGAGCCGCCCCCCGCGCCGCGCATCGCGGTCGTCCAGGCCCTGCCCAAGGGCGACCGGGGCGAGCTGGCCGTCGAGACGATGACCGAGGTCGGCGTGGACGTGATCGTCCCGTGGGCGGCGGACCGCTGCGTCACCCGGTGGCGCCCGGAACGCCGCGACAAGGCCCTCGGACGCTGGCGCGCGACCGCCCGGGAGGCCGCCAAGCAGGCGCGCCGCGCCCG
This sequence comes from Actinomadura sp. BRA 177, assembly GCF_013372625.1. GTDB lineage: Bacteria > Actinomycetota > Actinomycetes > Streptosporangiales > Streptosporangiaceae > Spirillospora. The sequence continues at coordinate 8,222 of NZ_JABXFD010000652.1, read as the reverse complement.
CCTGCCCGAGGTGCCGGATCTGGCGTCCACCGAGGACGTCGCCGCGCGGATCGCCGCCGCGTCCCTCGCCCTGGTCCTGCACGAGGAGGCCGAGGCGCCGCTGAGCGCCGCGGAGGCCCCCGCGGACGGCGACATCGTCCTCGTGGTGGGCCCCGAAGGCGGCATCACGGACGCGGAGCTGGAGCGGTTCGCCGCGGCCGGCGGGCGCCCCGCCAGGCTCGGCCCGACCGTCCTGCGCACGTCGACGGCCGGTGTGGCGGCGGCCAGCGTGCTGCTGGCCGCCACCGGACGCTGGTGAGCCGCTAGGGCGTGCTGGCGGCGCCCTGCTCCGCGGTGTTCGCCGGCTCGCTCGTCGGCGTCAGCGTCGGCGCGTCGGTGGGCTTCTCCGAGCTCGGCGGCGAGGTCGGCGTCGACGGCGTCGGCGTGGTCGGCGCCTGCGACGGCGTCTCGCTCGGGCACGGCGTGGTCGCCGGGGTCGGCGTGGCGGTCGTGCCGGGGGAGGCGGAGGCGGCGCCCGGCTGCGGGATGCGGCAGGACGACAGCCCCGGCGAGGAGCTGGGGCTCACCGTCGACGCGGCCGACGGGGAGCCGGACGCGCTGGCCCCCGGGGACGACGGGTCGGGGAACTGCGGGTTGCCCTGGGCGTCGGTGCGGTCCTTGCCGGTGTTGCCCTGCCCGCCGTCCGACGGCCCGTTGTTGCCGACCGTCTGCTGGATGAGGCTCATGGTCTGCGGCGCCGTCACGCCGAGCGCCGCGATCAGCACGGCGGCGGCGACGGCGAGGACGGGCCGCGCCCAGTTGAGGGCGAACCGGTCCAACCCGAACCGGGCGGGGCCGAAGAACCGTCCGAGACCGAACCGGCGGCTCTGGCCGTCGGCTATGCGGGCCCGGATGTGCTCCAGGCCGTCGCCCGCGGGGTTGACCGAGTCCGCCTCCGCGCGGAGGGCACGGCGGAGGATCTCGCCGTGCTCGTCGTGGGGGTCGGTGGTCATGAGAACTGCTCCAGGACGTTGCGTAGCGCGGTCATTCCACGCGCCGTATGGCTTTTCACGGCACCGCGGGAGATGCCCATCGCGTTCGCGATCTCCGCTTCGGAGAGATCGGCGTAGTAGCGGAGGACGAGTGCCTCCCGCTGGCGGGCGGGAAGCCGGGACAGCGCGTCGATGACCGCCGAGCGTTCCAGCTCCCCGATGGCCCCGGCCTCCGCGCTCGGCGCGTCGGGCAGGCCCTTCGGGGCGTACTTCTCGACGACGGCGCGGTGGCGGAGCACCGATCGCGACCGGTTCACCACGGACTGGCGCAGGTACGACAGGGCCTTGTCGGGGTCGCGCAGCCGCCGCCAGCCGCCGTGCATGGCGACGAAGGCGTCCTGGACGACCTCCTCGGCCGTCCCGGCGTCCCGTACGAGCATGGCTGCCAGGCGGACGAGCGAGCGGTAGTTGGCGCTGTAGAGCGCGGTCACCGCCTGGTCGGCGTCCCAGGCGACGGCCACCGCCCCGGCCGTGCCCCTGGCCACGAGGGTCTCGGTCACGTCAGTTCGACGCGCGCCCTCCTCGCCCGGTTTACGAAAGGGCATGTCCTGGTCTGCCTCGGTCACCTGTCCGCCGCCTTTGCCGGCCCCGGCCGTCCGTTCGGACGGGCGCCCTCGGGGTGGCATGAATCGGGCGTCCCCGCCCGGACGGTAGCGCGCCGCAACGCCTTGCGAACCGGGGGGTACGCCTTGAGTTGCCAACCTTAACCAGTGACCGGCCGTCATGGTGCCCGCAACCGGAGGTCGATCACCGGAAACCCTAGCCGCAACGGGGCGCCGCGGGCCATAGCCGTCCCGGTCCGGATAGGATTCCGGGGCCGGTCACCGGCCGCGGCGAGGGGAGACAGATGACCGACTGCCTGTTCTGCAAGATCGTTTCCGGGGACGTGCCCGCGAAGATCGTCCGCGAGTCGGCCGGGACGGTGGCGTTCCGCGACATCAACCCGCAGGCGCCCACGCACGTGCTGGTCATCCCGCGCGACCACCACCCGACCGCGGGCGAGCTGGCCGCGGCCGACGCCGAGCTGCTCGCCGAGGTCGTCCGCGAGGCCCACCAGGTCGCCGTCGACGAGGGCGTCGCCGAGGCGGGCTACCGGGTCGTGTTCAACACCGGCGCGCAGGCCGGCCAGACCGTCTTCCACGTGCACGCGCACGTGCTGGGCGGCCGCGGCCTCAACTGGCCCCCCGGCTGACCCCGCCGCATACCGGGGAGTTACGCCACGCGAAAAACCTTTCGGCACCGTGCCGGGGGTGGCCAGTACGATGGAAACGACATACCTGGACACCCGGAGCACAGAAGGCAGGTCCGAAAGGCCGCAAGGCCCGGCTGATGGTCGAATCAACTCACACGAGGGCAACTCGCACGGGGCGCGACGACCGGAACGGCTCGCGCTCGCAGATCAAGATCGTGGTGCCGGACGACCATTCGATGGTGAGCCTGCTGGGCTCCCGGGATGAGCTGCTCCACGCGATCGAGCAGGCGTTCGGCAGCGACCTCGACATCCACGTCCGCGGCAACGAGATCACCGTGACCGGCCGGGAGGCCGACACCGACCTGGCGTCCCGCCTGTTCAGCGAGATGCTGGAACTGCTGAAGGGCGGCACCCAGCTCACCCCCGACGCGGTGGAGCGGAGCCTGGCGATGCTGCGCGGCGAGAGCGACGCGCGCCCGGCGGAGGTCCTGACCCTGGACGTGCTGTCCAGCCGGGGCCGCACGATCCGCCCGAAGACGCTGAACCAGCGCCGCTACGTCGACGCGATCGACCGGCACACGATCGTGTTCGGGATCGGTCCCGCCGGCACCGGCAAGACGTACCTGGCGATGGCCAAGGCCGTCCGCGCGCTGCAGGACAAGCAGGTCAACCGCATCATCCTGACGCGTCCGGCCGTCGAGGCGGGGGAGCGGCTCGGGTTCCTGCCCGGCACGCTCTACGAGAAGATCGACCCCTACCTGCGGCCGCTGTACGACGCGCTGCACGACATGGTCGACCCCGACTCGATCCCGCGCCTGATGGCCGCCGGCACCATCGAGGTCGCCCCGCTGGCGTACATGCGCGGGCGGACGCTCAACGACTCGTTCATCATCCTGGACGAGGCGCAGAACACCTCGCCCGAGCAGATGAAGATGTTCCTCACCCGGCTCGGCTTCGGGTCGAAGGTCGTCGTGACCGGCGACGTCACCCAGGTCGACCTGCCGAGCGGGCAGACGAGCGGGCTGCGCGTCGTCCAGGACATCCTGGAGGGCGTCGAGGACATCGACTTCTGCCGGCTGAGCAGCCGCGACGTCGTCCGGCACAAGCTCGTCACCGACATCGTCGACGCCTACAACCGCTGGGACGAGACGCGCGTGCCCGAGTTCAAGCAGGGCGCGGGCGGCGGGTCCCGCAAGCGGGGGCGGCAGTGAGCATCGAGGTGCTGAACGAGTCGGGCGTCCCGGTCGACGAGACGTCGATCGCGGCGCTGTCCCGGCACGTCCTGGACGGGCTGCGCGTCCACCCCCTCGCCGAGCTGTCGGTGCTGCTGGTCGACGAGGCCGCGATGACCGAGCTGCACGAGAAGTGGATGGACGAGCCCGGCCCGACCGACGTCCTCTCGTTCCCCATGGACGAGCTGCGCCCCGGCCACATGTCGGGCGGCGCCGACGAGGACGGCGAGACCGACCCGGGGCTGCTCGGCGACGTCGTGCTGTGCCCGTCGGTCGCGGAGCGGCAGGCGCGGGAGGCCGGGCACAGCACCGAGGCGGAGCTGGAGCTGCTGTGCGCGCACGGCATCCTGCACCTCCTCGGCTACGACCACGCCGAGCCGGAGGAGCACAAGGAGATGTTCGGCCTGCAGGCCGAGCTCCTCGGCTCCTGGCGGGAGAAACGCGGCGGCTGATGAGCACGGCGCAGGCGTGGCTGTCCGCCCTGGCGGTGGGTCTTGTCCTCTTGGCGGGCCTGCTGGCCGGCACCGAGACGGCGCTCGCCCGGGTGTCGCGCGTCACCGTCGACGAGATCGTCCGCGAGGGGCGGCGGGGCGCGAAGCGGCTCGCCGAGGTCGTCGCCGACCCGGCCCGCTACGTCAACATGGTGCTGCTGCTGCGGATCGGCTGCGAGCTCGTCGCCACCGTGATCGTCGCGGACCTGTGCATCTCCTGGCTGGACGAGACGTGGCGCGCCTACGTCACCGCAGCCGCGATCATGATCGTGGTCAGCTACGTGGTGATCGGCGTCGGCCCCCGCACGCTCGGCATCCAGCACGCCGGCCGGATCGCGCTCGCCGGCGCCGCGGTGATCCACCCGGTGACCCGGGTGCTCGGGCCGCTGCCCGCGCTGCTGATCGCGCTCGGCAACGCGCTGACGCCCGGCCGGGGGTTCCGGGAGGGCCCGTTCGCGTCCGAGGCGGAGCTGCGCGACCTCGTCGACCTCGCCGAGCAGCGCGAGCTGATCGAGCCGGTCGAGCGGGAGATGATCCACTCGGTGTTCGAGCTGGGCGACACCCTCGTCCGCGAGGTGATGGTGCCGCGCACCGACATCGTGTTCGTCGAGCGCACCAAGACGCTGCGGCAGGCGATGTCGCTCGCGCTGCGCAGCGGCTTCTCCCGCATCCCCGTCGTCGGCGAGAACGAGGACGACGTCGTCGGCATCGCCTACCTGAAGGACGTCGTCCGCCGCTCCCAGGAGCACCGCGAGGGCGAGTCGGTCGAGACGGTCGACTCGGTCATGCGCCCGGCGACCTACGTCCCCGACAGCAAGCCGATCGACGAGCTGCTGCGCGAGATGCAGGCCCGGCAGATCCACGTCGCGATCGTCATCGACGAGTACGGCGGCACCGCCGGCCTCGTCACCATCGAGGACATCCTGGAGGAGATCGTCGGGGAGATCACCGACGAGTACGACCGCGAGACCCCGCCGGTCACCTGGCTCCCGGACGGCGCCGCCCGCGTCACCGCCCGCCTCCCCGTCGAGGACCTCGCCGAGCTGTTCGACGTCGAGCTCGACGGGGAGGACGTAGAGACCGTCGGCGGCCTGCTGGCCCACGCCCTCGGCCGCGTCCCCATCGAGGGCTCCACGGCCGAGGTCGGCTCCGGCGAGGACGGCCCCGTCCTCACACTGAAGGCCGAGACCATCGCCGGCCGCCGCAACCGCATCGGCACTGTGCTGGTGACGAGACTGGGCGCCACCGCGGCGGACGCACCCGCAACCGGCGGCTCGGACCGGACCCGCTAGATCAGGCGAGGGTGGTGCGGAGGGTTCCGTCCGGGGCGGCGACCAGGACGGGGGCCTTGGGGCCCAGGTCGCGGACGGCCTGGACGTCGGTCGGGTCGGGGGTTTCGGCGGACGTCACCACGGCGGCGGCCTCCAGGTCTTCGGCGCCGCTGGAGACGGCCATGGCCACCGCGACCTTGAGGGCCGAGAGCTTGAGGGACGGCAGGTCCACGCTCGTGGCGTTGTAGGTGCGGCCCGTCTCGTCGCGCACGGCCGCGCCCTCGGCGGCGCCCGTGCGGGCCCGCGCCGACCTGGCCAGGGTGATGATCTTCGCGTCCTCGGCGTTCAGCTCGCTCACGCCGCCCAGCGTACGGGGTGGGCCGCAAGTCACCGGCAAGTGGGCGGCAAGGGGTCCGCGCGACCCTCGGACGGTCAGAGTGCCGATCCGGGGGAGAAATGATGTCCCGTCTGCTTTACCGCCTGGGGAGGGCCGCCGCGTTGCGGCCCTGGCGGTTCATCGTGGTGTGGCTGGCGATCGTCGCGGCCGTGGCCGGGTTCGCGGGGGTGGCCGGGGGCTCCCTGCACGACAACTACACGCTGGCCGGGACGGGGTCGCAGCAGGCCACCGACCTCCTGCGGGACCGGTTCCCCGCGCTGTCGGGCGCGGACGCGCGGGTGGTCGTCCACGCGAAATCCGGGACGGTCGACCGGGCGAAGCTGGCCGCGGCGGCGGGGGAGTTGCGGAAGCTGCCGCACGTGAGCGAGGTGAGCCCGGCGCAGCCGAGCCCGGACGGGGCGACCGCGCTGATGACCGTCCGGTACTCGGTGCCCGTCACTGACCTGGCGCCCGGTGAGACGCTCGACCGGCTGCGGTCGGCGACGAAGGGCCTCGCCGGATACCAGGTGGAGTTCGGCGGGCAGGTCCCCGAGAACGTCACGGCGCCGGGTGGCGTCGCCGAGGCCATCGGGATCGTGGCCGCGCTGGTGATCCTCTTCCTGGCGTTCGGTTCGGTGGTGGCGGCGGGGCTGCCGCTGGCGGTGGCGCTGGCCGGGCTCGGCGTGGGCGTGTCGGGGATCACGCTGGTGGCCGCGGTCACCGATGTGGCCACGACCGCGCCGACGCTGGCGACCATGGTCGGGCTCGGCGTCGGCATCGACTACGCGCTGTTCATCCTCACCCGGCACCGGGAGGGGCTCGCGGCGGGGCTGGACGTGCCCGAGGCGGCCGGACGGGCGATCGCCACGGCCGGCCTGTCGGTGCTGTTCGCCGGGTTCACCGTGCTGCTGGCGCTGTGCGGGCTGGTGCTGTCCCGCATCCCGGTCTTCATGACGATGGGGTTCACGACGGGCCTCGTCGTCGCGGCGACCGTGCTGAGCGCGCTCACCCTGCTGCCGGCGGTGCTGGGCCTCGCCGGACGGCGGGTGCTGCGCCGCCGCGACCGCGCCGCCGGCGCGGTGATCACGGTCGAGTCGCCGAAGGTGCGCCGGTGGGCCGGGCATGTCGGGCGGCACCCGTGGCCGTGGCTGCTCGCCGCGTCCGTGCTGATGCTCGCCCTGGCCGCGCCCGCGCTCGGCATGCGGACCTGGCCGAGCGACGCCAGCAGCGAGCCGACGTCCAATACGGTCAGGCAGGCGTACGACCTGGTCGCGGACGCCTACGGCCCCGGCGCCAACGGGCCGCTGGTCGTCGCCGTCGACCTGGAGAAGGCCGATCAGAGCGTCCTGCCGGGACTGGGGGAGCGGCTCGCGAGGACGGACGGTGTCGCGGCCGTCGCGCCGCCGATGCTCTCCCCGCACCGCGACGCCGCGGTGATCATGGTGACGCCGGAGTACGGGCCGCAGGACGAGCGGGTGACAGGCCTCGTCGACCGGATCCGCGCGGACGCGCTGCCGCCCGGCGCGGAGATCACCGGGCTGACCGCCACGTACGTGGACCTGTCCCGGATGCTGTCCGACCGGCTGTGGCCGGTGATCGGGGTGGTCGTCGCCACGTCCTTCGTCATGCTGATGATCGTCTTCCGGTCGCTGCTGGCGCCGCTGAAGGCCGCCGCGATGAACCTGCTGTCGATCGCCGCCGCGTACGGGGTGCTCACGGCCGTGTTCCAGTGGGGCTGGGGCGCCGGGCTGCTCGGGCTGCCGCACAGCGTCCCGGTGTCGTCGTTCATCCTGCTGCTGCTGTTCGCGGTCCTGTTCGGCGTGTCGATGGACTACGAGGTGTTCCTGCTGTCGCGGGTGAGGGAGGAGTGGCTGCGGACCGGCGACGCGCGCGGGTCGGTCACCTCCGGCCTCGCCGCGACCGGCCGGGTCATCTCCAGCGCCGCGCTGATCATGGTCGCGGTGTTCCTCGGCTTCGCCGCCGACCCGGGCCTGGTGATCAAGCAGATGGGGGTGGGGCTCGCGGTCGCGGTGGCGCTGGACGCGACCGTGGTCCGGCTGGTGCTGGTGCCCGCCGCGATGGCGCTGCTCGGCCGGGCGAACTGGTGGCTGCCGAAGCCGGTCGCCCGCGTCCTGCCGGAGATCGACCTGCACGGCGGCGCCGCGCCCGAGGCCCCGGCCGTGCGGGAGCCCGAGCCCAGCCGCGCGTAGGGCGGGGAGTGATCACGATGGTCGGACATGTCCCGGTTAGGCTGATCGGGACATGTCGCCTGTCGTACGTGTGCTCGGGTCCTTCGGCGCCGAGGTCGCGGGGGAGCCCGCCGATCTCGGCGGACCCCGGCAGCGCTCGGTGCTGGCCCGCCTCGCCGCCGCGCGGGGCCGGATGGTCCCCGCCGACCGGCCCGTCCCCGCCCCCTGGGCGGAGGCGGCCCCGCCCGCACCGGTCCGTCCGCCCCCCGCCGCTCGCGTCCCCCCCGCCGCCCCCCCCCCACCCCGCCCCCCCCCCCCACACCCCCCCCCCGCCACCCCCCCCCCCCCCCCCGCCCCCGCCCCCCCACCCCTCCCCCCCCCCCCGCCCCCCCCCCCCCCACCCCCCCCCCCCCCCCCCCCCCCCCCCCCCCCCCCCCCCC
>NZ_JABXFD010000120.1 GCF_013372625.1 Actinomadura sp. BRA 177 | reverse complement strand
CAGATGGGTAGAAGAGACAGCGATACACACACATCCAGCAGTGCGGGCGCGGGGACGCGGGGGGAGCGCGCGCGGGACGTGGATCAGCGGATGCTGGGGAAGGTTCGTGCGCTGCTCGCCAAGGCGGAGTCGACCGAGTTTCCCGAGGAGGCGGAGGCGCTGAGCGCGCGCGCCCAGGAGCTGATGGCGCGGCACAGCATCGACCACGCGCTGCTCGCCGCGGAGGCCGGCGACACGGGCGGGCCCGCTGGACGGCGTATCGCGGTGGACAGTCCGTACGAGGCGCCCAAGGCCGTCCTGCTGACGGTCGTGGCCGACGCGAACCGCTGCAGGGCGGTGTGGCATCGCGACCTGGGATTCTCGACGGTCCTGGGATTTCCGGCCGATCTGACCGCGGTGGAGATGCTGTACACCTCGCTGCTCGTCCAGGCGACGTCCGCCATGGTGCACGCGGGCCCGCGGCGGGACGGGCGAGGACGGTCACGCACGCGGTCGTTCCGCCACGCCTTTCTCAACGCCTACGCCGCCCGTATCGGAGAGCGCCTGCGGGAGGCCGCGGGTGAGGCGGCGGACAGGGCGGCCGCGGACGCCGGCGGGAAGGATCTTCTTCCCGTGCTGGCGGCGCGCGACCGGGCCGTCGAGCAGGCCGTCGACACGATGTTCCCGAACCTCGCCAAGGGACGGGCGGGTTCGGTCTCCAACTATGAGGGCTGGGTGGCCGGGCGGGCGGCCGCCGACCTCGCCAGCCTGAACGGGCGCTCCGAGGTCACCGGGGCGTTCCGCCGTCCGTAGCGCACGGGGTCCCCCCGGGGGGCGAGGGGGACGTCCGGTCATGTGCTCGCTTCTTCCTGGTCTTGGCTGGTCGCGGGAGCTGGCTAGTCCTTCTTGCGCCGGGTGTTGCCGCCCCGGCCGCGCAGCGGCACCCCCGCCTCCTTCAGGACGTTGTAGATGAAGCCGTACGACCGGCCCGTCTCGGCCGCCAGATCGCGGATGCTCTCGCCCGCCGCGTAGCGCGGAGCGAGTTCGGCGGCGAGCTGCGTGCGTTCGGCACCGGTGACCCGGGTGCCCCTCGACAGTGTGCGTGCCACGGGGACCTCCTGTTCCAAGGCTGGGCGGCGGGGCCCGTCCCCGCAGCTCACAGCAGTGTTGATCTCCCCAACGTACACATTCCCCCTGATTACGCCGTCGATGCCGCGCGAATCCCCGCGAATTCGGCCGAAGCTGGTCTTTTCCGTGGTGGACGGCGTGTCGGAACTAGACAGACGGGCTCTGGACCGCTGGGGACCGCCCGTTCCGCACGGTCATCGTCCGCAACGGCCCCCAGACCGGAACCCGATCCTTTTCTGCCCGGCGCCGCCACCGAGCCCACTCCGTCCACCCTCACCGCCAAACCGCCCCCCGCCAAGGCCTCCGCCGACGGCCTGACCGGACGCGGCCAGAGCCGCGCCCACCACCCCCCAGACCGCGATCCTCCGATACGAGCCCAGGCTGCTCAGCCCGAAAACGGCGGCGGAGCCGCGGACGACACCATCACCGGCCTCAACAGCCCAAAGCACCCACCGGGACCAGCCAACACAGGGCCCGCGAGGACAGCCGACCCCCAGCCCGTCAAAACCTTTTTCTTATACACATCTCCGAGCCCACCAAACGGATACAGACATCGTATGCCGTCTTCTTCTTGAAAAAAAAAAAACATATATCATGGTTAACCTACCATTAGTTATTATACTTCTAGAGAGCACGAGTACCATCA
>NZ_JABXFD010000231.1 GCF_013372625.1 Actinomadura sp. BRA 177 | reverse complement strand
TCCGTCTGCGGGGGTCGGGGATGGGTATAGGGGCCGGCGCCGGGTCCGCCGCGCCGGCCGGGCCTGCCTGCGCTCGCCGGTGAGGGTCACCGCGGCCGTCCTCTCCGGTGGTCGGCGATCAGGCGCGCGGCGGCCGCGGCGGCGGCGATCACCGTGATGGCCGCCAGGACGATCGCGAGGTTGCGGCCGTAGGGCAGCGGCAGCCGGGACGGCTCGTCGGCGCGGCGCCCGTAGCCGAGGACGAGCGGGAGCGCGACCGCGGTGACGCATCCGGCGATGACGAGCGCGGCCCGGACGATGCGCCGGTGGCGGGCGGGCAGACGCCCGGTGGCCAGTCCCGCGACGAGGACCGCCGGGACCAGGACGCCGTCGTGCAGGATCGCCGCCCCCGCGAACCAGACCGCCCACCGTCCGGCGGGGACGTCGGCGGCGATGCCGCGCGCGCCGAGGCCGATGAGCGCCAGGCCCGCCGCGTACGCCGCGACCCGGGCCGTCCGGGCCGTCATGAGACCACCAGCCGGTGCACCCATTTGGTCTGCATGACCCCGGGCCGGTTGGGGGCGATGAGGCGGCAGGGGTATCCGTGGTCGAGGGCGAGGGGGGCGCCGTTCATGCCGAGGGCCAGCAGCGTCAGCGGGTCGTGCCAGTGCGGCGGGTCGACCCGGGAGGCGCGGTAGCGGCCGCCGCGTTCCAGGGATTCGACCCGCACGCGGGCGTCGTCGGCGGTGCCCGCGAGGTGCAGGACGTCCCGCAGCCGCACGCCCCGCCAGTCCGCCTCCACGCTCCAGCCCTCCACGCACGCGATGGGCAGCCGCGCGGTGTGCTGCGGCAGGGCGCGCAGGTCGGCCAGGGTCAGGGAGACCTCGCGGGCGACGCGGCCGGTAACGGTGAGGCGCCAGGCGGGGTCGCGGGCCGCGGCGGTGACGCCGGTGGCGGCGGCGGACTTGTTGACCGGGACGTCCTGCGGCCCGGTCCCGGGGCGGCGCGGCGCGAGCACCGCCAGCCGCGCCAGCGGGGTGACGGCCTCGCCTACCGTGGTGGCCGCGATGGCGGCGCTCGCGCCGGCGACCGTGAGCAGGAACGCGCGGCGGCCCACCGCGTCCTGCGGGCGGGTCATCACGGCGCGGCGCGCCTTGGCGCCCTCGTCGGCGATGTGGATGAGCAGCGCCCCGACGAGGATGTAGGCCGTCCAGTAGTGCGCGGTGGTGAAGAAGAACCGGAACGCGTACCAGTAGGCGATGTTCAGCACCCCGGTGACGAACTGGAACAGCGCGGCGCCGACCAGCACGAACACCAGGAGCCGCTGGACGCCGTGGCCGATCGAGCGGACCGGCGGCCACTGCCACAGCCTGGGGTAGACGGTCCAGAGTTTGGCGAGCAGCAGCGGCACCGTCGCCAGGCCGCCGATGACGTGGACGCCCTGGGTGACCCGGTACAGGTTGACCGGGCGCGACGGCCACCGCATCCACGCGGCGGGCTGCTGCATGAAGTGGGAGACCAGTCCCGTCCCGAAGGAGACCAGGACGGCGGCGCCGAGGGCGATGCCGAGCAGGGACGCGGTCCGCTCGTCGTGCAGCCGGCTGGTGAACCGCCCCGGCAGCGTCCTGGCGAAGGCCGGGGGATTCAGGGGTGCAGGGCGACGAACCATCGGCCGGCCTCCTCCCACGGCTCGGCGGCGGTCGCGGCGCAGGAGGCGGCGAGGCCGGCGGCGGCGTCGGCGGGCACGTGCGCCCAGGGGAACCATTCGCCGACCGTGCGGCCCGACCGCAGCCGCAGCGGCTCGACGCGGGCCCCGGTGCCGGGCGGGTCGACCTCGGCGAGGACGCGGCCGCCGGGGCCGAGCAGCGCCAGGACGCCGCGCTGC
>NZ_JABXFD010000411.1 GCF_013372625.1 Actinomadura sp. BRA 177 | reverse complement strand
ATCAAGGGCAACGTTACCGTAAACTCGCTTCCCTTCCCGGCCCCCTGGCTTGTACCGGACACTGTGCCGCCGTGGGCTGCGATCAACTCACGCACGACCGTCAGACCAATGCCCAGGCCTGCGCCATTGAAACCAACCGCGTGAACATCCTGCACGAAGGGGTCAAAGATGAACGGTAGCGCGTCGGCCGTTATACCGATACCGGTATCGCAGATTCGAATGTGAAGTTGATCGGCGTCGGCGGTGACCGTAAAGGTGACTGCGCCATCCACCGGCGTGTACTTGGCTGCGTTGCCTAGAAGATTGCCGAGAATTTGAGTGAGGCGTGCCGAATCGCCATAGACCATCAACGCACGCTCTGGCAATTGCGCGCTGAAATGTAAGTGGTGAGCGACCATCACCGGGGTGCAGGTTTCTATTGCCTCATGGATGATCTGAGCCAGATCGACACGCTGGCAATCAAGATGAAACTTGCCCGTGCTGGCGCGGGCAATGTCGAGCAAGTCTTCAACCAGCCGCGACATCTGCTTCACCTGCCCCTCTATCAGCATCTGCATGCGCGGCAACTCTTCGCTCGGCACTCGTACCAACCTGCCAGCAATCAGACTAATGGGCGTGAGAGGGTTTCGCAGTTCGTGGGCCACCAGGTTGAGGAAGTTGCGTTGCTGCTTCAGCGCATCCTCCGCCGCAACCTGCAGGTCTTGTGCACTAAGCGCGGCTATGACCAATTGCTCATTGGCCTCGCGCATCTCAAGGTACATTTGCTGCTCGGCCTGAGCGATTTTCGGATTTTCAGCCTCCGACTGCGCCGAAAGAATGGCGAGCACCAACTGCTGGTTGGCTTCAATCAGTTGCTCGACCTGCAAATTATCGAGGAGTTGGCTATGGGCTTGATTAAGCTCCTTGTGCACCGATGCGAGCACCGCACGCGCTGCGACTGTTTTCTGGCCGAGAAGGAACAGCTCGCGTGCTGCGGTGGCTATCGCTTGCTTATTCTTGCCGTCAGCCTCACTCATGATATTTCACTCATCCTTGAAATGTGACCGTACGCTGTTGGGTAGGTCGTCCCCCTAGCAACCCTTCTTTATCCGGCAACCTGTCTCCGATCTGCACGCCGTCATCGTCGATGCGGTACAGCCGCAGTTCGTCGGAGTGAGCGCTAGCCCGCACCTTGACCACCGCCATGATCCGCAGCAAACGGCTCTCCACTTCAATATAGCGCTGGACGATAATTGCGTCGGTGAGAAATGCCGTGCCATAGGGACTGAAGCGCAGATCGGTGTAGCGGTCCTCCAGCTCGGACGTCATCAACACACTCACCCCCGCGCTGGTGAGGGCAGTAACCATGCGCGACAACGACTCACGGAAGTCTTCGCGAAAGGTCGGGGCAAGCGCCAGTTCGAAGCCTGACAACGAGTCGATCACCACGCGGGTGGCGTTCAGCCTTGTGATCTCGCTCAACAGCAACTGGACGATTTCATCGATGGACAAGTCCGGCGCACGGCTATCGACCAAACCGACCTTACCGTCCTGAATCAACCCCGCGAGGATGGCGTTCTGAGAGCGATTGGGGCGCTGTTCAAATACCGCTATCACCCCGGTCTCGCCATTGCGAGCGCCCTCGGCGAGGAACGTCGCAGCGAGAATGCTTTTGCCCGAACCCGATGGGCCGGCCACCAGTAGGGAGTAGCCAAGGGGCAAGCCGCCGCCGAGCATCTCGTCGACCTGCCGCGGCGGGGGCGGCAGGGACGGCGTGAGCAGCGTCTGGGCGTCGTCGACGGCCTGGAGCGCGGTGTGCAGGATCGACTTGGCGCGGTCGGGGTCGGCCTTGAGGTTCCAGGGCGCCTGGTCGGACAGGTACCTGT
>NZ_JABXFD010000391.1 GCF_013372625.1 Actinomadura sp. BRA 177 | reverse complement strand
TTTTCCAACGTGGAGACGACTTGCGATAGCGGAGTCCGTCTCGTGCGCTCGGGGATGTGTATGCGCGACAGCCCCAGCTCCTCTACGCGGGCCGCCTCGACGGCACGCCGCTCGCCGTCATGCGGCGCGGCGACCGGCTGGCCCGCTACCCGCCCGGCCGGCTGGACGTCGTCCCCGCCGGCACCGGTCCGTCCGCCCCGATCGCCCTCGGCGGCGGACGCTACCTCCTCGCCCCCTGGGACGGCCGGCCCGAGACCCTCACCGGAGACCCGCTGGCGGTCTCGGGCGGCGTGACGTCCCCCGCCCGCGCGGACACCGACTGCGGGCGCGGCCCGCTCTTCCACCTCGGCTCCCGGACGGTCGGCGACCTCGGCGGCCCGCGCGCCGCCGTCCTCACCTACCACTCGCCCGCCTGGCATCCCCGCGCCGACCGGCCGGAACGCCTCGGGCGGCAGGGCCGCAGGACCTGGAACCGGCTGGCCTGCGCGACGCGTCCGTCCCGTCCCGTGTCCCAGGCGATGGCCTTCGACTTCTGGTCCGGGAAGCTGCCGCACGGCGGGAAGGCCGCCGACTGGGTGTGCACCCGGCTGACGTACGCGGAGGGCGGAAGTACAGCGCAGGCGACGCTGCTCGGCGCCGAGACCCGGTCGACCGGCGCCTGCGACGCCGACCGCCCGGTCAGCGGAACCTGGTGGCAGGCGCCGTCGGACCGCTGGTACTACCTGGCCGCCGCCGGACGCGGCCTCGTCCCGCACGCCGACGGCGTCCGCCGCTCGACGACGCGCAAGCGCCTCCTCGTGGCCACCGGCACGCCGAAGACACCGGTCGCCCTCACCGCCCGCTGACCCGCGTCAGCACCCGCTTACCCGAATGGTGCACACTAGGGGGACCGAACGACATTCAGGGAGTCGCAGATGGGCAAGGGGCCGCTGTCCGGAGTACGGGTGATCGAGCTGGCCGGGATCGGGCCCGGGCCGTTCGCCGCGATGCTGCTGGCCGACCTCGGCGCCGACGTGATCCGCGTCGACCGCGCCTCCGCCGTCCGGGACGGCGCGGCCTCCGGCGGCACCGACTTCAGCAACCGGGGCAAGCGGTCGATCGCCATCGACCTGAAGAGCGAGCGGGGCAAGGAGGTCGTCCTCCGCCTGGCCGAGAAGTCCGACGTCCTCCTCGAAGGCTTCCGGCCCGGCGTCACCGAGCGCCTCGGCATCGGCCCGGACGACTGCCTCGCCCGCAACCCCAAGCTCGTCTACGGCCGGATGACCGGCTGGGGCCAGGAGGGCCCCCTCTCCCACACGGCCGGCCACGACGTCGGCTACATCGCCATCACCGGCGCGCTGCACGCCATCGGCCGCGCCGGCGGCCCGCCGCAGGTCCCGATGAACCTGCTCGGCGACTTCGCCGGCGGCAGCATGTACCTGATCGTCGGCGTCCTGTCCGCCCTCCTCGAAGCCAAGACCAGCGGACGCGGCCAGGTCGTCGACGCCGCGATCGTGGACGGCACCGCGCACCTGTCCACCTTCATCCACGCGTTCCTCGCGAGCGGCCTCTGGCAGGACCGCCGCGGCGTCAACATGCTCGACACCGGCGCCCCCTGGTACGACGTTTACGAGACCGCCGACGGGCGGCACATGGCCGTCGGCGCCATCGAGTCCCAGTTCTACGCCGAGTTCCTCCGCCGCCTCGGCCTCGACGGCGAGGACCTCCCCGACCAGAACGACCAGAGCGCCTGGCCGGTCCTCCGCGAGCGCTTCGCCGCCGTCTTCAAGACGAAGACCCGCGACGAATGGACGGAGGTCTTCGTCCCCAGCGACGCCTGCGTGGCGCCCGTCCTGTCGATGAACGAGGCCGCCGAGCACCCGTACAACACCGCCCGCGACGTCTTCCCCGAACTCGCCGGCCACCGCCAGCCCGCCCCGGCGCCGCGCTTCTCCCGCACCACCACCTCGACGGACGGCGTCCCCGCCCTCCCCGGCGGCCAGACCCGCGCCATCCTGGACGACCTGGGCTTCGACGACACCGAGACTCTCCTGAAGGAAGGCGCCGTCACCCAGGCCTGACCCCGCCCCAGGTCAAGCGATATGCGGGCTGATCTGATTGTGAGTCGGCTGACAATTTCTCCCGGGTAACCGGCGGTCGTTCCACAAGACCGTGCCGGAAAGCGGTCGTACGTTGTGGGAACTCCACCCCCGATCATCACGTCGATGAGCGGCCGGGTCCGGCCGAATTCGTGCGGGCCGCGGCCTCTCTTCGGCGTGCCCTCACGAGGGAGATTCACATGCGTTTCAGACGACTCCGGGCATGGGCGGCCACGGCCGCCGCGGCGGCGGCCGTCCTGGCGACGACGGGCCTGGTCGCACCCGCCGCGCACGCCGAGACCAGCCCGGACGGCGCGAACGACTGGAAATGCAAGCCGTCGTTCTGGCACCCCCGCCCGGTGGTGCTCGTGCACGGGACGTTCGAGAACATGGCGTTCAACTGGCAGAAACTTTCACCGGCGCTGAAGAAGGCCGGATACTGCGTCTACGCCCTCAATTACGGCGGCCCGAAGGACGGCCCCATCCAGGGGATCTATGACATTCCGTCGTCGGCCGGGGAACTGTCGGCGTTCGTCGACAAGGTGCTCGCGTCGACCGGCGCGTCCAAGGTCGACATGGTCGGGCACTCGCAGGGCGGCATGATGCCCCGCTACTACATGAAGTTCCTGGGCGGGGCCGCGAAGGTCAACAAGCTCGTCGGGCTCGTCCCGTCCAACCACGGCACGAGCCTGTCGGGCCTCGTGCAGCTGGGCAGCCTGCTCGGCATCACGCAGGCGGTCGTGAAGGCGGCGCCGGCGGCCGGGCAGCAGATCACCGACTCCGACTTCCTGAAGAACCTCAACGCGGGCGGCGACACGGTGCCCGGCCCGACCTACATCGTCCTCGCCACCAAGTACGACGAGGTCGTCACGCCCTACACCTCGGCGTTCCTCAACGGCTCGAACGCGCAGAACGTCCTGCTGCAGGACAAGTGCGCCAACGACACCAACGCGCACGTCGGCATCGCCTTCGACCCGGTGGCGATCAAGTTCGTGCTGAACTCGCTCGACATCTGGGGCCCGTACTGGCCCATCAACTGCGGCAACCCGCTCGGCTGACAGGTGGAAGCGGCGCCCGGGGGAGCCCCGGGCGCCGCTTCGCCGTGGTCAGCCGACCGCGTCGGTGACGGACCTGGACCAGAGGTCGAGGGCGTCGTCGATCTGCGCCTCGGTGACGATCAGCGGCGGGATCATGCGGACGACGTTGCCGTGCGCCCCGCAGGTCAGCAGCAGGAGGCCGTGCTCGGCGGCGGCCTTGTGCGCCCGCTGCGCGGCGGCCGCGTCGGGCTCGCCTTCGGACGTGGTGAACTCGCTGGCCTGCATCAGGCCGAGGCCGCGCACGTCGCCGATCTCCGGGTGGTCGGCGGCGACCTTGCGGAGGCCGTCGTTGAGCCGGGCGCCCTGCCGGGCGGAGTTGCCGACGAGGTCCTCGTCCTGGATGACCTGGAGCGTCGCCAGCGCGGCCGCGCAGGCGACCGCGTTGCCGCCGTAGGTGCCGCCCTGGGAACCGGGCCACGCCTTCTCCATCAGCGCGGCCGGCGCCGCGATCGCCGACAGCGGGAAGCCGCTGGCCAGGCCCTTGGCGGTGATGAGGACGTCGGGACGCGCGGCCGAGTGCTCGTGGCCCCAGAACCGGCCCGTGCGGCCGTACCCGGTCTGCACCTCGTCCATGATCAGCAGGATGCCGTGCCGGTCGGCGCGCTCGCGCAGCCCCTCCAGGAACGCGGGCGGCGCCGGGATGTAGCCGCCCTCGCCGAGCACGGGCTCGACGATGAACGCGGCCGTGTCGGACGCCGGGCTCGCGGTGACGAGCAGGTAGTCCAGTTCGCGCAGCGCGAACCGGGTGGCCTCCTCCTCGGACCAGCCGTACCGGTAGGCCTGCGGGAACGGTGCGATGGCCGCGCCCGGCATCAGCGGGCCGATGCCCGCGCGGAACTTCGTGCCCGCCGTGGTGAGCGCGGCGGCGCCCATCGTCCGGCCGTGGAAGGAGCCGTGGAAGACGACGAGGTTCTGCCGCCCGGTGGCGTGCCGGGCCAGCCGGATGGACGCCTCGACGGCCTCGCTGCCGCTGTTGAGGAAGAACAGCGAGTCCAGGCCCTCGGGCAGCACGTCGCCGAGCGCGTCGACCAGCCGCAGGAGCGGCTCGTGCATGACCGTCGTGTACTGCCCGTGGATCAGCGTGCCGACCTGCTTCTGCGCCGCCTCGACCACGCGCGGGTGGCAGTGGCCGGTGTTGGTGACGCCGATGCCCGCGGTGAAGTCCAGGTGCCGGCGGCCGGCGGTGTCGTACAGGTACACGCCCTCGCCGCGTTCGGCCAGGACGGGGGTGGCCTGCTTGAGCAGGGGTGACAGCGTCGCCATGGCGTCCCTCCGGTAGATTGTCGACAATCTGCAATGTAGGTGCCCCCGGGCCCGGATGTCCAGCGCCGGGGGCGGCCCCGCTACGACGCGCGGAGCCGGCGGATGGAGTCGGTCATGTGCTCCTCGATGAGCCCGAGCAGCCGCTCCTCCTCGCCGTCGCCGATCGCGTCCACGAGGCGGCGGTGCTCCTCGACGAGGTCGGACGGCTCGGGGTAGGTGTCCTGCAGCGCGTTCAGGCACATGCGGGTCTCCACCAGCAGCGTGTGCGCCATCCGCTCCAGCCGGGCGCTGCCGGACGAGCTGACCAGCACCTCGTGGAACGCCTGGTCGGCGTCGCTCATCGCGACCCGGTCGCGCTGCCGCGCCGCGTCCACCAGTGCGTCCAGGGCCTCGGTGAGGCGCGCCACCGCCTCGCCGCGGTTCCGCTCCATGATCAGCTTGCAGGCCTCCCGCTCGATCGCGAGCCGGGCGAGGTAGACGTCCTCGACGTCCCCCTCGTCCAGCGTGATCACGAACAGCCCGCGGTGCGGCTCGCTGACCAGCAGCCCCTCCTGGACGAGCCGCTGCATCGCCTCGCGCAGCGGGCCGCGGCTGATGCCGAGCCGCCCGGCGAGGTCGGCCTCGCCGAGCTGCGCGCCGGGCTCCAGCGACCCGTACATGATCGCCGAGCGCAGCTCGTCCGAGACGATCTCGACGGTCGACTTGCGGGGGACAGGTTCCAGCTCACCCAATCGGCCCATGCCGCGGGCCCCTTTCGTCATAGCTGCCAGGTATGTCGTCCCTGCTCGGAGAGCCCGGCGGGGACGGCGGCCGGGGCGGCGAACAGCCGGCCCAGCCTGGTGCGCGGCGGGAGTCCCCCGGGACCGGACGCGAGCCGCAGCCCCTCCCACACGCTCACCTGGTTGGCGGTCAGGACCGGCTTGCCGGTCCGCGCCTCCAGCTCGTCGAGCCAGGACACGGTGTGCAGCGCGGTGTCGGGCACCAGCACCGCCTCGGCGTCCGGATGGTCGTTGGCCGCGACGAAGGCGAGCACCTCGTCGCGCCCGAGGGTGCCGACCTCGGCGGCGGTGACGATGCCCCGGCAGGACAGCGCCACCACCTCGATGCCGGCGTGCCCGAGGAACGCGACGAACCGCTCGGCGACGTCCGACGGGTAGGTCGCGGCGATCGCGACCCGCGTCACGCCCAGGGCCCGCGCCGCGTGCACGAACGCGAACGACGTGCTGGACGCGGGCACGCCCGCCGCCTCCCGCACACCGGCGACCTGCTGCAGGGCGCCGTCCCAGCCGAACACGAAGCTGCCGCTGGTGCACGCCCACACGGCGGCCTGGACGCCCAGGTCGCGCAGTGCGCGGGCGCCCTCGCCGAGGACGTCCTCGCCGCCGATGTCCAGCAGCGCGTCGACGCGGTGCGCGTCCTCGCGCATGAGCGTGTGCACGACGGGGAGGCGGGCCCCGCCCAGTCCCGAACTCCGCAGGGCTCGCTCGATGGCGGGGTAATCGTCCTCGGCGCTGTAGCCCGGGTACAGGAAACCGGCACTCACCACGTTCTGCCGCATGTCGTCGACAACCCTACCTTCGCGGATCATGGATTCCATTTCCGTCAGGCCGCCGTGGACGGCGCGAGCTGCACCAGCGACTGCCCGGGACCGGCCGCGGAGCGGCCCATCGCGCGCAGCGCCGAGCACATCGTCACCTGGTTGGCGGTCAGCACCGGCTTGCCGATCATCTGCTCCAGCGGCGCGATGATGTCGTAGGTCGGCACGTTCGTGCAGCTGATGAAGACGGCCTCGGCCTCGGGGCCGTCCACCGTCGACACCGCCGACACGATCTCGCCGTAGCCGACCTTCCAGATGTGGCTGAGCAGCCCCATCCCGACCGACGACACGACCTCGATCCCGTACTCGCCGAGGAAGGACACGAGCCGGTCGGTGACGGCGTCTATGTACGGCGTGACGACCGCGATGCGTGAGATGCCGAGCAGCCGCAGCGACTCCACCAGCGCGCCCGAGGTCGTGGTCGACACGGGCGCGCCGGCCATCAGCATCGACTCGTGCAGCTCCAGCTCGCCCGCCTTGCCGCGGATGAAGCTGCCGGACGCGCAGGCGTAGGCGACCGCGAGCGGCTCGGGCGCGAGCACGTCCCGGGTCGCCTGCCGGACGATCGACTGGTCCGACAGCGCGGACGCCATCTCCACGGTGACCGGGACCGGCACGTACGGCAGCCGGGTCATGAACAGCGACACGTCGTCGGGCGTCCACCGCCACAGCTCGCGGTCGAGCGCGAAGTCGAACGGCGCGACCACCCCGATGCCGTGCTGGGCGAGCAGCTCGGGGCCGACGACCAGCGTGGGGTCGAATGTCATCTGCGAGGCCACCGCTCTAGGACTCGGCACGGCTGTAGACCAGACGCTCGCCGACGCCGCCGGATCGCCAGACGTCGTTGCACGCCTCGGCCATCCGGTCGAGCCCGTCGACGATCGTCGCGTACACGTTGCCGGGCACCCAGCCGACGTCCCCGTTGAGCAGCAGGTTGTTGCGGCCGTAGAAGATGGCGAGGTCGATGACGCCGGGCAGCGCGTGGATGTTCTTCTCCTCCTTGAACTTGCGGTCGAGCATGCCGCCCGCGAAGGAGAAGTAGACGACGTCGCCCGGAATCGGGGTGATGGTGGGGTTCTCCAGGCCGACCTCGTCCTCGGAGAACCGCTCGACCATCGTGTAGACCTCGTTGCGGGCGTACTTGGCGTGGTAGGCGTCGCCGCCGAGCGGCAGGCTGTTCCACACCGCCTCGCACGTCCGCGGCGCGTCCTTTTCCAGCAGCTCCGCGACGCATGAGACGCCACGACGCTCCAGTGTGATGGTCATGAGCTTGGGCATGCTGGACCTCCCCGTGAACAGGGGTGGGCGAGAGCGTCGCCACCCGAAGGACTCTTCCGTTAGAGCGCTCTGGGATCCGTCATGGCCTGTGCGATGGCAACGGTTGCGACGGTCTTGCAGCACACGTTCCAGTGCGGTGAACCGGGGCCGCGGTGCACCGCGCTGATTGTTGACAATCCTACGAACGCTTCCTAGCGTGTCAATGCCTCCCCGAGTTGCCTTCACGTAAACTCCGCACATTCCGGAAGTGACGCCGATGGAGCCTGTTCTGCACGCCGCCGGTGGGCCGCCTGACGTGGTGGTACTCGTGGGGGACGTCCACCCGCGCGGGATGGCGGACGCGGAGGGCCTCGCGCGCGTCCGGTACGTGCGCGAATCAGAGCTGGCAGCGGCCCTGCCGGGCGCTGACGCCCTCTTCATGTGGGACTTCCTGTCGGACGCGCTCGCGGGCGCGTGGCCGGCCGAGGGCGGGCCCGGCTGGGTGCACATCGCGAGCGCCGGCGTCGACCGCCTGCTCTTCCCGGCCCTCGTCGAGGGGGACACGGTTGTCACCAATTCGCGAGGGGTCTTCGACGAGCCGATCGCCGAGTACGTCCTCGGGCTCGTGCTGGCCTTCGCCAAGGATCTGCACACGACCTTCCGGCTGCAGGCCGAGCGGCGCTGGCGGCACCGCGAGACCGAGCGGATCACCGGCGCCCGCGCGCTCGTCGTCGGCACCGGGCCGATCGGCCGGGCCATCGGCCGCCGCCTCACCGCCGCCGGGCTGGCCGTCACCGGCGCCGGCCGCACCGCCCGCGACGCCGACCCCGACCTCGGCACCGTCCTCCCGATCGAGCGGCTGGACGAGGCGCTCGCCGAGGCCGACTTCGTCGTGCTGGCGGCGCCCCTCACGCCGCAGACGCGTGGCATGATCGACACCGCGGCGCTGGACCGGATGCGCCCGTCCGCGCGGCTGATCAACGTGGGACGCGGCGGACTGGTCGCCGAACCCGACCTCGTCAAGGCGCTGCGCGACGGCCGGATCGCCGGCGCCGCGCTGGACGTCTTCGAGGACGAGCCGCTGCCGCCGTCCTCCCCCCTCTGGGAGATGCCGAACGTCGTCGTCTCCCCGCACATGTCCGGCGACGTGGTCGGCTGGCGGGACGAGCTCGTCCGGCTGTTCACCGACAACCTCGGCCGTTTCACGTCGGGCCGCCCGCTGTCCAACATCGTGGACAAGCGGCTCGGCTATGTGGGTTCACATCAGAGGGGGTAGCCATGGCCGACGCGGCCGACCTGACCGCGACCGAACTGCTGGCGGCGTACGAGGCCGGGACGCTCTCCCCGGTCGAGGCCGCCGAGGCGGTCCTCGCCCGCATCGTGCGGGACGACCCGGAGTACAACGCGTTCTGCCTGGTCGACGAGGAGACGACGCTCGACATGGCGCGCGATGCGGCCGGCCGCCGGGCGCGCGGCGCGACCCTCGGCCCGCTGGACGGCGTGCCCGTCTCGATCAAGGACGTCCTGCTCACCCGCGGCTGGCCCACCCTGCGCGGCTCCACGACCATCGACCCGGCGGGCCCCTGGGACGAGGACTCCCCGGCGGTGGCGCGGCTCCGCGAGCAGGGCGCGGTGTTCGTCGGCAAGACGACCACGCCGGAGTTCGCCTGGAAGGGCGTCACCGACAACCCGCTCACCGGCGTCACCCGCAACCCGTGGGACACGTCCACCACGCCGGGCGGGTCGTCCGGCGGCGCGGCGGCGGCCGTCACGGCGGGCATGGCGCCGCTCGCGCTCGGCACCGACGGCGGCGGCTCGGTGCGCATCCCCGCCGCGTTCACCGGCACGTTCACGATCAAGCCGACGTACGGCCGCATCCCGCACTACCCGGCGAGCCCGTTCGGGACGCTCGCGCACACCGGCCCGATGACGAACACGGTCGCGGACGCGGCGCTGCTGCTGGACGCGGTGTGCGGCGCCGACGGCCGCGACTGGTCGGCGCTGCCGCCGCCGGACGTCCCGTTCGCCGACGCCGGGCCGGACGACCTGACCGGGCTGCGCGTCGCGTTCAGCCCCGACCTCGGGTTCGCGGAGGTCGACCCGGAGATCGCGGCGTCCGTGGCCGCGGCCGCCGAGTTCTTCACCGAGCTGGGCGCGAAGGTCGAGCAGGCCGATCCCGGGATGGGCGGCGACTGCGTCGAAGAGTTCGAGGTCCTGTGGTTCGCGGGCGCCGCGAAGGTGATCGAGCACCTGTCTCCCGAGGACCGGGCACGGCTCGACCCGGGCCTGCGGGAGATCTGCGAGCAGGGCGCGCGGTACTCGGCCGTCGAGTACCTCACCGCCACGGCCCGCAGGATGGAGCTGGGGCGCCGGATGGGCCTGTTCCACGAGCGGTACGACCTGCTGCTCACCCCGACGATGCCGATCGCCGCGTTCGAGGCCGGCCGGGAGGTGCCGGAGGGCTCCCCGTCCCCGCGCTGGACGAGCTGGACCCCGTTCACCTACCCGTTCAACATGACCCAGCAGCCGGCCGCGAACCTGCCGTGCGGCTTCACCTCGGACGGCCTGCCCATCGGCCTCCAGGTGGTCGGCGCCCGGCACGCCGACGCCCTGGTCATGACCGCCTGCGCGGCCTACGAGCGGGCACGTCCGTGGAAGCGGTTCAGCCGAGGGTGATGACGGCGCGGTCGCCGCGGTAGGTGCCCTCGTCCATCGCGGCGAGGACGCGCGGCGCTTCGTCCAGCGTGACCGGGGCGACCTCGGGGACGATCCCGTGCGCCACCGCGAAGGCGAGGGTGTCGCGCAGGTCGTGCGGCGACCCGGACGGCACGCCCATCACCCGCACCCGGTTCATCACCAGGGCGGCCGGCGGCACGCTGACGTTCTCGGCGCCCATGCCGAGGTAGAGCAGGGTGCCGTCGGGGCGCAGGCCGCCGAACGCGGCGAGGCCGGTCGCGGTGTCGGGCGCGGAGTTGACCACCACGTCCGCGCCGCCCCACGCCTGCAGGGCCTCGGCCGGGTCCTGCTCGGCGGTCGCGACGAACAGCTCGGCGCCGAATCCGCGGGCCTGCTCCTCCGCCCGGCGCGACCGCGACACGACGGCGACGCGGGCGCCCATCGCGGCGGCGAACCGCAGCGCCATCGTGCCGACGCCGCCGGTGCCGAGCACCGCGACCTTCGACCCGGCGGCGGCGCCGGCGTGCCGGAGCCCGTTGAACGCGGTGATCCCGGCGCACATCAGCGGCGCGCCGGCGACCGGGTCCAGGCCGTCCGGCAGCGGGGTGACGAACCCGGCGCGGCCCACGAAGTACTCGGCGTAGCCGCCGTCGGTGTTGACGCCCGTGACCTGCTTGGGCGCCCCGGTGCACAGGATCTGGTCGCCGCGCACGCAGTAGTCGCAGTGGCCGCACGACCCGTAGATCCAGCCGGTGCCGACCGGGGTGCCGACCCCCGGCCAGTGGACGCCCTCGCCGAGCGCCTCGACGACGCCGCTGATCTCGTGCCCGGGGACGGCCGGGAACGTCCCGAACGGGTAGTGGCCGCGCAGGTGGTTGACCTCGGAGAAGCACATCCCGCACGCGGTGACCTTGACCAGGACCTCGCCGGGACCGGGCCGCGGCACCGCGCGCTCGACGATCTCCAGCGGCTTGCCCGCGGCGGAAAGAACGGCGCTGCGCATGAGCGCATCCTACTCTCGTCACTGAGCGTGCAATTAAGTTCACGGAACGCTGCCCGCTGGACGTTGGGGGCGATAACATTTTGCTGACCGTCTTCCGGAAACAGCAGATGCGCGAGCAACGCGAGGTGGCCAGGGCGGTGCGGGCCATGCGGCGGTGCGGGAGCGCCGTGAGGAGCTGGGTCTCACGCAGGCTGAACTCGCGGAGAGGGCGGGTCTGCACCAGCCGGCGGTCGCCAGGTTCGAGGCGGGCGGGACCATGCCCACGATCCCCATGCTGGAACGTTATGCGGCCGCTCTGGCGATGCAGCTCAACGTCCAGCTCCTGCCGATGAGCGAGGCGTCTTGAGCGCCGTGGTTCCGCTGCCGGCGGTCAGGCCCTTCAAGGCGATGCTCGGCGAATGGCTGGACCGCATCGCCGCCGGCTGAGCGCTACTCGCCCCGCTCCAGCTCCTCGCGGCGCTCCCGCTCCATCCGCTTCTGCGCCTTGCGCTTGCGGCGCTTCACCCCGACGCCGCCCCAGAACGCGAAGCCCTTCACCACGACCGTGGGGGAGCCGGGCACGCCGGGCCCGCTCGCCCGCTGGTCGAACCCGCCCATGATGCCGAGCCCCTTGACGTGCACGGTGATGTCGTCGGGCACGATGACCTCGAACCCGCCCATGATCGCCAGCGCCCGGATCGTCACGGTGCCCTCGTCGAACCGGGCCTCGCGCAGGTCGATCTTGCCGCCGCCCCAGAACGCGAACGCGGTGAACTTGCGGGGCACGTTCCACACGCCGGTCCGGTTGAACCCGCTCATGACGCCGATGCCGACCTTCCAGGACGGCGCGCCCGCCACGGGCCGCCAGTCCGTCCCGCCGAGCGGCACCGGCGGCGCGGACGTCCCCGCCGCCGGCAGGTCGCGGGTGAGCGGCGCCAGCTCCCCGTACGTCTTCGCCGCGTACACCGCGTCCAGCCGCTCGTCCAGCTCGCCGAGCGTCAGCCGCCCGTCGCCGGCCGCGTCCCGCAACACTTGCGCGACCCGCTCCCGATCAGCGTCACCGGCCCGCATCTCCGGCGCCGCCGGCATCCCGGACGGCTCGGGCAGATTAGTCATGCCCAGAGCCTAAACCGGCCCCCGCCCGCCCCGCGACCCGCGCCCGGCACGGACCCGTCAGGCGGGTTCGAGGCGGATGGTCACGGATTTGGACGTTGGGGTGTTGCTCACTTTGCCGGTGCTGTCCAGGGGGACGAGGACGTTCGTTTCCGGGAAGTAGGCCGCGGTGCAGCCGGGGGCGGTCGGGTAGGAGATGACGCGGAAGCCGGGGGCGCGGCGTTCGGTGCCGTCCGACCATTCGGAGACGAGGTCGACCATCGCGCCGTCGGCGATGCCTAGGCCGGACAGGTCGGCCGGGTTGACGAAGACGACGCGGCGGCCCGCCTTGACGCCCCGGTAGCGGTCGTCGAGGCCGTAGATGGTGGTGTTGTACTGGTCGTGGCTGCGGACGGTCTGCAGGAGGAGACGTCCTTCGGGGACGCGGAGGACCTCCAGGTCGTTCACCGTCAGGTTGGCCTTGCCGGTGGCGGTGGGGAACTTCCGCTCGTCGCGGGGGGCGTGGGGGAGGGTGAAGCCGCCCGGTTCGCGGATGCGCGTGTTGTAGTCGGCGAAGCCGGGGACGACGCGGGAGACGTGGTCGCGGATCACGTCGTAGTCGCGCTCCATCGCGTCCCAGCCGATGCGTGAGGCGGGGAGTGCCGCCTTCGCCAGGCGGCAGACGATGGAGACCTCGGAGAGCAGGTGCTCCGAGGCGGGGGCGAGGCGGCCTCGGGACGCGTGGACCATGCCCATCGAGTCTTCTACCGAGACGAACTGCGGGCCCGAGTCCTGGTCGTCGCGTTCGGTGCGGCCCAGTGTCGGGAGGATCAGCGCCAGTTCGCCGGTCACCGCGTGGGAATGGTTGAGTTTCGTGGAGACCTGCGCGGTCAGCCGACAGTTGCGCAGGGCGGCTTCGGTGACGGCCGAGTCGGGGGTGGCGCGGACGAAGTTGCCGCCCATGCCGAGGAAGAGCCTGGCCTTCCTGTCGCGCATGGCGCGGATCGCGTCCACGGTGTCCAGGCCGTGCTCGCGCGGCGGCTCGAAGCCGAACTCGGCGGCGAGGGCGTCCAGGAATGCGGGCTTCGGCTTCTCCCAGATGCCCATCGTCCGGTCGCCCTGGACGTTGGAGTGGCCGCGCACCGGGCAGACGCCCGCGCCGGGGCGGCCGATGTTGCCGCGCAGCAGCAGGAAGTTGACGATCTCGCGGATCGTCGGCACCGAGTTGCGGTGCTGGGTGAGGCCCATCGCCCAGCAGACGATGATCCTTTTTGCAGTGAGCACGTCGGCGAGCGTGGTGGCGATCTCGCCGCGGGTCAGGCCGGTCGCCTCCAGGACGTCGTCCCAGTCGAGCGCGCGGACGTGCTTCTCGAACGCCTCGAAGCCGTGCGCGTGGGTGTCGAGGAACTCCCGGTCGAGGGCGCCGGGTGCGTCCGATTCGAGCAGCAGGCGGTTGAGGGCCTGGAAGAGCGCAAGGTCGCCGTTCAGCCGGATCTGCAGGAAACGGTCGGCGAGCATCGTGCCCTGACCGGTCACCCCGGACGGGCGCTGCGGGTTCTTGAACCGCATCAGCCCCGCCTCCGGCAGGGGATTCACGGCGATGATCCGGGCGCCTTCTTTTTTGGCCTTTTCGAGGGCCGAGAGCATTCGCGGGTGGTTCGTTCCAGGGTTCTGGCCGACGACGAAGATGAGGTCGGCCTTGTAGAGGTCTTCCAGGAGGACCGAGCCCTTGCCGATGCCGATCGTCTCGCTCAGCGCGGACCCGGACGACTCGTGGCACATGTTGCTGCAGTCCGGCATGTTGTTGGTGCCGAACTCGCGGGCGAACAGCTGGTAGGCGAACGCGGCCTCGTTGCTCGTCCGGCCGGAGGTGTAGAAGACGGCCTCGTCCGGCGAGTCGAGGGCGTTCAGCTCGGACGCCAGGAGCCCGAACGCCTCGTCCCATTCGATCGGCTCGTAGTGCTCGGAGCCCGCGCGCTTCACCATCGGCTCGGTGAGCCGGCCCTGCTGCCCGAGCCAGTGGTCGGACCGCTCGCCCAGTTCGGCGACCGTGTGCCGGGCGAAGAACTCCCGCGTGACGCGCCGCGTCGTCGCCTCCTCCGCGACGGCCTTCGCGCCGTTCTCGCAGAACTCGGCGACGTGCCGGTGGTCGCCCTCCGGCCACGCGCATCCGGGGCAGTCGAACCCCTTCTTCTGGTTGACGCGCAGCAGCGTCAGCGCCGTCCGCCGGACGCCCATCTGCTCGTACGACTGGCGCAGCGCGGCCGTGACCCCCGGAACGCCCGCCGCCCACGTCTTCGGCTTCCCGACCTCCAGCCCCGAGTCGTCGAAATCATCGGCGGGCGCCTTGCGCGTCATAGGGAACACTTCCTCGTGTCGGCGGCTGCTCCCACTGTCGCACGCCGGGCGCCGCTATTGGGGCGGGCCTTCCGTCAGGCGGAGCGTGGTTCCGAGGCGGCGGCCCTGGCGGGTCGTCCACTCGATGCGGACGGTGTCACCCGGGTGACGCGCGTGCATCAGCGCGGTCAGGGTGGACGGCGAGTCCACGGCGTCGCCGCCGAAGGTGACGATGACGGCGCCGACCGGGATGCGGGCGGTTTCGGCGGGCGTGCCGGGCACGACCTCGGCGACGAGCGCGCCGGGGGAGCGGCCGTTGGAGCGCACCTTGACGCCGAGCATCGCCGTCGGCCCGATGTGCACGGTCGAGGACGCCTCGCCGCGCTGGATCTGCCGGGCGATCTCCAGCGCCCGGTCGGACGGGATGGCGTAGCCGCGGTGGTTCTTCTTCTCCTGCGTCCCCTTCGTGGACTGCCCGGCGGACGCGGCGGTGTTGATGCCGATGACCTTGCCGGCGGTGTTGAGGAGGGGGCCGCCGGAGTCGCCGGGCTTGATCGGCGCGTTCGTCTCGATCAGCCCGGTGAGCCGCTCGGAGGTGCCGCTGCTGTCGTCGCGGGCGGTGACGGACTCGTCCAGCCCGGTGACCTTCCCGGTGACGACGGTGGGCGCCCCGCCCTTGCCGCCCTGGTTGCCGACGGCGGTCACCACGTCGCCGACGTTCACCCCGGACGCGGAGGCGAACGCGGCGGCCTTCAGCCCGGCCGCGCCGGTCAGCCGGATCACCGCGATGTCGCCCGTCCGGTCGTAGCCGACGACCTCCGCGGGGTAGCCGCGGCGGTTGTCGGTGTCCGTCCCCTTGATCGCGGTGGCGCCCTTGATCACGTGGTTGTTGGTCAGCACCAGCCCGGCCGGGGTGAGCACGATGCCCGTCCCGGCGGCGCGGGTGCCGTTGAGGTCCTGTTCCGTCTCGATGTTGACCACGCCCGGCTTGCGTCCGCTGGGCTTGGACTGCTTGGTCGCGGTCGTCTTGACCGGGGGCGGGACGTCCTCGGTCCCGCCGGTCTCCATCACCCGGCAGCCGGGGACGAGCAGGGCCAGCAGCGCGGCCAGGAGCATCGGTATCGCGGCACGGACGCCGCGGCGCACGCGGTATTCGCTCACCTCGGTGCCTCCTCCCGCAGATTCCTCCGATGATTCCCGATTCATGGGAAATAGTCCGGAATGCGGAGGAGGCACCGCCGCGCCGCCGGTCAGCGGGTGAAGTAGCGCCCGGGGTTCTCGACCAGCATCTGGTCGAGCTGGGCGCCGGTGACGCCGGCGTCGCGCAGCGCGGGCAGGACGTCGTCGCTGATGTGCCGGTAGTTCCAGTTCGGCTGCATCGCCGGGACGGTCGCCGGGTCGGGCCCGAACCAGTCGATGAAGCAGCTCGCGTCGTGGCTGAGGACGATCCGGTCGGCGTACCCGCGCTCGCACAGGGACGCGATGGTCGCGACCCGGTGCTGCGTCGGGTTGATGATGTCGAGGCCGAACCGGTCCATGCCGAGGATCGCGCCGGTGTCGGCCAGCTCCATCAGGTAGTCGAGGTCGTTGCTGTCGCCCGCGTGCCCGATGACGACCTTGGTGAGGTCGACGCCCTCCTTGCCGAGGATGTCCACGACCGTCCGGCCCGCGTGGATCGAGCTCTCGGTGTGCACGGTGACCGGCGCGCCCGTCTCCCGGTGCGTCCCGGCGACGGCCCGCAGGATCCGCTCGACGCCCGGGGTGAGGCCGGGGGCGTCCATCGCGCACTTGAGGAACGCGGCCTTGACGCCGGTGCCCGCGATGCCCTCGGTCAGGTCGCGGGTGAAGTGCGCGATCATCGGGTCAGGGCCCTCGTCCAGCATCGTGCCGGGGCCGCGGAAGTGGAACTGGAACGGGATGTCGTTGTAGGTGTAGATGCCCGTCGCGACGATGATGTTGAGCTCGGGCACCTGCTCGGCGATCCGCTGGATGCGCGGGATGTAGCGGCCGAGCCCCCACACGGTCGGGTCGGCGATCGTGGTGATGCCCCGGCCGGCCAGCTCGCGCAGCTTGGCGACGGCGTCGGCGACCTTCTCCTCCTCGTCCCACCAGTCGCCCGCGCCGTAGTTCTCGACGTTCTCGGTGCTGAGCACGAAGACGTGCTCGTGCATGTACGTGCGTCCCAGGCCGGTGACGTCGACGGGGCCGCGGACGGTCTCTACTGCGGGCATCGGCTCTCCTCGGGAATTCGCGCCGCCGGGTGCATACCGACCGGTCGGTTTCTGGCAAGCTAAGCCACGGACGCACCCGCGTCAATGCCTTGCTCCCCAAGGAGGTGCCCAGGTGACGGACACGGTACCGGTACCGGAGCAGTCGGCGCCCGTCCGGCAGAGCGCGGTGGAGCGCCGCATCCTGGACGCCGCGCTCCGCATGTTCGCCGAGCGCGGCTTCGACGGGACGTCCGTGCAGGGCATCGTCGAGGCGGCCGAGGTCACCAAGGGCGCGCTCTACCACTACTTCGACTCCAAGGACGATCTCCTCTACGAGATCTACCACTCGCTGATCGCCCGCCAGCTCGCCGACCTCGGCGCCGTGCTGGCGCAAGGGCTGCCGCCCCGCGAGGCCGTCCACGCGGTGCTGACCGGGCTGATCCGCAGCACGGCCGGGCACATCGACGAGGCGAAGGTGTTCGCCCGCGACAAGGACCGCCTGGACGACGCCCGGATGCGCTCGGTCCGCGCCGACCGCCGCCGCTACCACGAGGCGTTCCGCGACCTGGTCGAGCAGGGGCAGCGGGACGGCGTGTTCAGCACCGCCACGCCTGCCGAGACCGTCACGATCGTCGCGCTCGGCATGGTCAACCAGATGCCGTCCTGGTACCGCCCGGACGGCCCGAAGACGGCGGAACAGCTGGCGGACGAGGTCGCCGGCTTTGTCCTGGCAGCCCTGGATTAGCGCCGCGTCTGGAGATGCAGCGCTGTGCTTATTGCTTCGCTCTCCTCCTTCGGGCCTTGGCGGCCCTCCATCGTCGAGCAAAGCGGCGATCGCTGGCATCGCTCCGGCTCGCCTAGCGGCTCGCTGCGCGATCGGTTTCTCGCGAGCTCGAAACCGCCTTCGGACGCGATCGCAACGCTGAGGTCAGTGCGGGCTGAGCTTAAGGACGTCCTGCCTGGGGTCATCGGTTGGCTGAGACGGTAAGACTGACAACTCGCTGGCGGGACGGCCCAGGAGGTTGATGGGAGTGTAGAAAGACCTGGTCGTCCTAGTTGCGGAGTTGGGCGGCGGGTGCGGACGATGCTGGTTGCTGTGGTTGGGAACGCCGCGGGTATCCACCCGGCAGTCGCCCGGTCTGGGCGCGCGATTCCGCTCGGACGGACGCCCATCCCGTACATGGAGCACTGACCGGTTGACCCGGGCGGCGCCGGAAGGAGCGGGACGGTGGTGTGGGGACCGCGTCCTCGGCCAGATGCGGCGCATTAGCGGCAGCGCCTCCCGAGTGATCGACGCCCGTTCCTCCCGCCGCACTCCCAAAGCTGCTGCTTGCAGCGCTCCCGCATCGAAATCAAATGTCGGCAGCGGTCCGTCTTCGAGTCAAGCGCTACGTGGCAGGCATAGCACTCGTCTGGACGATTACAGCAACCACCGCCGCAACCACGCAACGACCTCAACTAGGACGTCCTTAAGTCAAACTTGCACTGACCTCAGCGTTGCGATCGCGTCCGAAGGCGGTTTCGAGCTCGCGAGAAACCGATCGCGCAGCGAGCCGCTAGGCGAGCCGGAGCGATGCCAGCGATCGCCGCTTTGCTCGACGATGGAGGGCCGCCAAGGCCCGAAGGAGGAGAGCGAAGCAATAAGCACTGCCGATGCGAACGATCACGCTTCGACCGTATGCAACGTCAGTTCTGTGACGCAACCTTCGGGGGTCTTGTGGCGGTGGCAGTGACGGCCACTGCGAGCAGCGACAGGGCGGCGATCGACACCGCCATCGGGACGGCGGTGTCCGGCCCGGCGACCCCGGCGAGCGGCGCGGCGGCGCCGCCCAGCGTGAACTGCGCGACGCCGAGCAGCGCGGACGCGCTCCCCGCCACCCGCGGCGGACGTCCCGACAGTGCCAGCGCCGTGGCGTTCGGCAGGATCAGGCCCTGGCCCGTCGCCACCAGGAACAGCGCCGGTAGCACCCCGTACAGGCCCGCCCCGGCGAGGACCGCGACGAGCAGCCCGATCCGGCCCGGCGACGATCGCGAGCCCCGCGGCGGCGGCCGCCGCAGCGGCAGCCGCCCGGCGAGCAGGCCGCCGACCTGCCCGGCGGCCACGATCCCGAGCGAGTTGGCGCCGAACGCGAGGCTGAACGCCTGCGGCGAGAGCCCGTAGATGTCCTGCAGCACGAACGGCGAGCCTGAGATGTAGGTGAACAGCGCCGCGAACGCCAGGCCGATCGTGAGCGCGTACCCGACGAACGTCCGGTCGCGCAGGAGCGACTGGAAGGTGCTCGCCGTCGCGCGCAGCCCGCCCGTCTCGCGCCGCTCGGGCGGCAGCGTCTCCTTCAGCCCCGCCAGCGCGGCGAGGAACAGCGCCACGCCGATCCCGGCGAGGACGGCGAACACGCCCGGCCACGGCATGACCCGCAGCAGCTGCCCGCCGAACACCGGCGCGAGGATCGGCGCCAGCCCGTTGACCAGCATCAGCACCGAGAAGAACTTGGCCGCCGCGACCCCGTCGTAGAGATCCCGGACGATCGCCCGCGCGATCACGATCCCGGCGGCCCCGGCGGCGCCCTGCACGAGCCGCAGCGCGATGAGCGTCTCCACGGTCGGCGCGGCGACGCACAGCAGCGACGCGACGGCGTAGGCGGCGAGGCCGAACAGCAGCGGCCGGCGCCGTCCGAGCCGGTCGCTCAGCGGCCCCGCCACCGCCTGCCCGATGGCGAGGCCCGCGACGCACGCCGTCAGCGTGAGCTGCGCCTGCATCGCGCCCGTCGACAGGTCCTCGGTGAGCGAGGGCAGCGCCGGCAGGTACATGTCGATCGACAGCGGCGCGACGGCCGTCAGCGCGCCGAGCAGGAAGATCAGCGCGAGCCGCCGGTTCTGCGGCCCGGCCGGGGAGGTTCCGGCGCGCGGGTCGGCCGTCTGCGTCATGGGGTCTCCAGAGATGACGAGCCGCCCGGCCGTGCGGACACGGCCGGGCGGACTCGGGATCGAACGGGCTCAAACAGTAGTGACCACCTGGTCGTAGTCGAGCCGCGGGGGTCTGGGCGAACCACGCGTCCGAGCACCCCGTGAGTGAATCTCATGCATCGTTCAGGCAGCGTTTTCGTTGATCACAGCGATGGGCTGAAGGTCGCCCTCGTAGGAACTCCCTTCCGAGGATTCCGTGTGCCAAGACCGGCCAGGTGGCAGCACTGAGGGCGAGTTCAGGTCTCCGGCGATGCATCGATCGTGATCGCGGCGCGTGGGTCGGCTTGCTCATTGAGGCGTCGATCCCCTGCTGTGCGGTGATCGCAGCACCCGAGTGATAGACCTGCACGGGTACGGCGACCTCAGCCGTCAGCACCAGCCATCCACAACCTCAATGCGTGCGATCGCGTGCGAAGCCAGGTTCGAGCTTGCGAGAACCTGATCGCGCAGCGAGCCGCTAGGCGAGTCGGAGCGATGCAGCGATCGCCGCAGTGCCCGTTGAAGGGAGGGCCCCCAAGGCCCGACCGCCGAGGGCACTGCAATA
This sequence comes from Actinomadura sp. BRA 177, assembly GCF_013372625.1. Lineage (GTDB taxonomy): Bacteria > Actinomycetota > Actinomycetes > Streptosporangiales > Streptosporangiaceae > Spirillospora. The sequence goes on along the minus strand of NZ_JABXFD010000391.1, from coordinate 2,226 downwards.
AACACAGCGCTCGGACGAGAACGTGTTCGCGGTCCGGGCCTCGCGGAACAGCAGGTCCTGCGCGGCGGCGTCAAGGGTCAGCGGGGGCGCGGTCGTCGTCATGGCGTGCCTCTCAAGCGGGGAAGCGTTCCGAGAGGGTTCAAGGCGACGACGGTCGGTTATCTTCCATGTCAGGAAGTGGCGTCGGTCACCTTCGGGTCAGAACGGGAATCGTTCGGCCGCGGCGATGACGGCTCCGGTGACGGTGGCGACGGTCAGCGCCGACACCCCGGAGAGCACGGCCCAGCGTCCGACCTGGTAGCCGACGGGAACGCGGGCCGCCCCGCGCCCGCGCACCGGCCAGGGGGCGCGCAGCGGGGACGTCCCCGGCGGTTCCTGCGGGGCGTCGGTGAGGGGAGCGTCGCCGTTGGACGTCCCGGACGGGCCGAGCCCGGTCACCCAGCCGAGCAGGTCCGCGACGTCCGCCGACTCGGTGGCCAGGCCGGACGCGAAGTACCGCACCTGCGCGGCGACCTGGTCGAGGGTGCGGACGGTGTTGCCGAGGCCGACCCGTCCGAGCCACTCGCGCAGGTCGGTGTCGCCGTCCAGGCAGCGGCCGATCTCGGTGCGGACGAGCAGGTCGGTCTTGGTGACGACGACGGCGACCCGCTTCTGCCGCCCCTGGTCCGGTCGTGACCGCAGGTCGTTCAGCACCCGCTGCAGGGTGTCGGCAGGGTCCTCCTCCGACGACACGGCGGCGTGGTCGATGAACTCACGTTCGTCGCCGGTGAGGGTACGGCGCAGGTGGGGGAGGGCGAACGGGTCCACGATGAACAGCAGCGCCTCACTGTGGTCCAGGTAGCGCAGTGACTCGACCTCTGTCGCACCCGTGTAGTGCTCACCGGCGGGATCGAACAAATAGAGGATGCGCCGCGCACGCCCTGGAAGTTCGACGTCCACCATGGTGGCCAGGGGGAGTTCAGGGCCGGTCTTGGCGAGGCGTCCGCCGCGCTGGAATTCGCGTATCGCGCCCGCGTACGCCTGCGCGTGCCGTTGCTCAACGAACGCGAGCCGCCCGTGGACGGCGCGGGCCCGCGCGTGCAGCGCCCGTATGCCGAGGACCATGAACGTGGTCTTGCCGGCGGCCGGACCGCCGACGAACGGCAGCGGCTCCACGCGGACGCGTCCGATCCGTTCCGGCAGCCGTCCACCGCAGTGCGGGCAGTACGCGGCCAGCCGGAACCGTCCGAGCGGGACGGTCGTGGGCAGCCGCGCCCCGCAGCGGCACACGTTCCGGAACGCGCCGCGCGCACCCGGCGTGAGACGCCGGTGCCGTGCCCCGCATCCCGGGCATTCGTATTCGGGGAGGCCGATCCGCCCGTAACAGAACGGGTGCGGGCAGGTCTGGAGGATCCGCCCGTACATCATGAAACTGCGCTCCACCGCCGCCAGGACGAGCGCGCACGTCCCCCACGCCGCGAGCCCGATCGCCGCGACGACCCCGTACAGGACGGTCAGCGCCAGCACGAACACCGACGCGGGGACGGCGGCGGCGACGATGCCCGCGCACAGCGCCAGCCAGACCGGGAAGACGAAGAACCCCCACGGGCCGCCGAGGAGCGTCCGGGTCAGCCGCACGACGATGCCGCGGGCCGTCCGGTACACCTGCGGGACGACCGTCCGGCTGATCGTCCACCAGTCGCGCCACACCTGGCCGAGCAGGTAGTGCCGGTAGGCGACGTCCGGCGCGGCGACCGGCGACGGGCCCTCCAGGCTGGACGGCGCGAGCGTCCGGCACGCGTGCAGGTAGTACACGCCGAGCGCGGCGGCCCCGGCGACGACCAGCGTCGCGGCGAACAGCACGGGGAACACATACATGAACCCGAGCCACATGGCGCCCAGCCACACGGCGATCAGCAGCAGCACGACGATCGGATGCACGCGCTCACCTCCCGTCTTCCGCGAGGAGATCGCGCAGCGCGGCGCGCAGTTCGGGGCTGCGCGTCAGATGCGCGTCGAGCTGCTTGCCGGCGAGCCACCGCCCGGCCGCGGCCCGCGCCCACGCCTCCAGGGACGGCTCGGCGACGCCGCGTTTCCGCAGCCGCAGCACGACCTCGACCAGGTCGTTGCGCTGCTCGATCTCGCGTCCGAGGAGGGGGCCGCGGCCGGGCCGGTCCCTTCTACCCCACTGACGCCGCCCACGGAGAGGATAGCGACACTACCCCGGAGCACCGCACCACCCACACA
>NZ_JABXFD010000638.1 GCF_013372625.1 Actinomadura sp. BRA 177 | reverse complement strand
CTTTGTGCTGTGCGTGCGTGCTGGTGGAGATTTGTGTGGTTTGTTGTTTTGTGTCTGATGCTCGCGGGCCACGAAGGCCTGTACTCTCCTCTGGGTGGGCAGCGTATGGTGTGTATAAGGGACCGCCGGTGAGGACGCCGCCGTCGTCGCCGGGCACCGCGCCCTCGGCGCCGAGGCTGACCAGGACGGCGCGGGCGCCGCGCGCCCGCAGCTCCCCGGCGGCCTCGACGACGTCGGCGACGGTGTCGACCGGCCCGCCGACGGCCTCGGCGAGCTCCTCCCGGTTCGGCTTGATCAGGTCGGGCCCGGCGGCGACGGCGGCGCGCAGCGCCGGGCCGCTGGAGTCGACCGCGACGCGGATGCCGTCCGGCGCGAACCGGCGGCACAGCGCGGCGTAGGTGTCGTCCGGGACGCCGGGCGGGAGGCTGCCGCAGCCCACCACCCAGCTCGCCCCGCCGGCCGAGGCCGCCACGGCGGCCTCGACGGCGGCGGCGATCTCGTCCAGTTCCGCCGCGGACAGGGGGCCGCCCGGCTCGTTGAGCTTGGTGTCGACGCCGCCGGGCTCGACGATCGTCACGTTCGACCGGGTGCGTCCCGCGACGCGGACGGCGCGCACCGGCATGGCCTCGACGGTCAGCAGCCGGTGCAGCTGGTCACCGTCGGCGCCGCCCACCGCCACCACGGCGGTGGCGGCGACCCCGTTGGCGATCAGCGCCCGGGACACGTTGACGCCCTTGCCGCCCGGGTCCAGCCGCGCCGACCGGGCCCGGATGACCGCGCCGCGGGTCAGCACGTCCACCTCGATCGTGCGGTCGAGGCTCGGGTTGAGCGTCACCGTCACGATCATGCGCGTGCCGTTCCCCGGTGCATGTTGCTTCCCTTCCGTTTGATTTTGTTTCCCTTGTATTTATGCCCGTTTGTCGTCGGCGTCAAGAGGTACCGGCGAGTTTTCGCAGGAGAAGGCGCGGTCGGCCGCCAAAGTCCGATGCGCGCGTGTGGGAACCGGGGACGGCGGGGACGGTGCGGGAAGTCGGCGGGGCGGTTCGTGGTCGTCCCGGCCGACCCGGCCCGTCCCCCGTCCTCGTCCGCCGGCCCGGACGAGGACGGGGGACGGGCCGGGTCGGCCGCGCGCGAGATCGTCACCGCACTGGCCGTCCTCGTCGTGTACCTGGTGTTCACCCACGCGTTCAGCGGGGACCGCGCGACCAGCGACGCGAACGGGCGCGCCCTGCTGGAGTTCGAGCGATGGGCCCGCCTGGACGCCGAGCGCCCGCTGAACGACCTGCTCGTCCGGCACGAGTGGCTCGGCGCGCTCGCCGCGTGGGAGTACGCGACGACCTACGTGATCGGCACCTTCGGATTCCTGGCCTGGCTGTGGTGGCGGCGGAACCCGGCCTACGAGTGGGCGCGCAACACGCTGATCCTGGTGACGCTGATCGCGATCTGCTGCTTCGCGATCTGGCCGACGACGCCGCCGCGGCTGCTGCCGGGCGAGGGCTTCACCGACATCATCGCGATGCACCATCCGCCCGCCACCTGGGGCAGCGAGGTCGTGTCCGCGGGCGCCAACCCGTACGCGGCCATGCCGAGCCTGCACATCGGCTGGGTCGCGTGGATCGGGGTGGCCGCCGTGCGGGCCAGGTGCGGCCCGTTCTTCCTCTGGCTCTGCACCCTGCACCTGGTCGTGACCGGCCTGGTGATCGTCGCGACGTCCGCGCACTACATCGTCGACATCCCGGGCGGGCTGCTGCTCGTCCCGGCCGCCGCGGCCGTCGAACGGGCGCGGACCGGGCTCGCGCTGTCCCTTATACCCATCCCCGAGCCCACGAGACGGCAACCGCTCACGCATCCCGCCTTACGGTTGAAACAACCCACAAA
>NZ_JABXFD010000162.1 GCF_013372625.1 Actinomadura sp. BRA 177 | reverse complement strand
GAGGAGGGCGAGGGGGACGGCTGTGGCTGTGAAGGCGGTGGCCCACCAGAAGGCGTTGGCGAAGCCGGAGGCCAGGGCGGCGGGGGTGACGGCGCTTGTGGAGGCTTGTTGCAGGATCATGGCTAGGAGTGCGGTGCCGGCGGAGCCGCCTACCTGTTGGGCGACTCGGCTGATGATGGACGCGCCCGGGATCTCCTGGTGTTCCAGGCCGATGAAGGCGGCGCCCATGAGGGCGATCATGGCGGCGCCCAGTCCGAGGCCTCGGACGAAGAGGGTCGCCATCAGCGCGATGTTGCTCGTGGTGGCGGTGACGAAGCCGAACGGCACGGTGGCGGAGCAGGTGGCGGCGAGGGCGGCGACGGCTACCGGACGCGGGCCGAAGCGGTCCATGTAGCGGCCGCCGACCGCGCGGGAGGCTAGGGCGCCGACGCCCTGCGGAATGAGGAGTAGCGCGGCGCCGAGCGGGGTCTCGCCGCGTACCTGCTGCCAGTACAGCGGCAGCAGCAGCATGGGTCCGAAGAGGGCGGCGCCGGACAGGAAGACCAGCACCGATGATGAGGCGAGGGCGCGGTGCCGGAGCAGCCGGACGTTGATCAGGGCGTCCGGTCCGCGGCGGAGCGCCCAGGCGAGGTAGGCGGCTATGAGGACGAGGCCGGCGGTCAAGGGTGGCCACGCCTTGAGACTGGCGAACCCGTCGGCGAGTTGCGACAGGCCGTAGATGGCGGCGGCGATGCCGGGTGAGAGCAGGAGGAGGCCGACGGCGTCGAGGCGGGTGCGGCTGCGGGGGCCGTCCGCGGGGAGGTGGCGGACGGCGAGGTAGCCGCCGGCGGCGCAGAACGGCAGGTTGAACAGGAAGATCCAGCGCCAGTCGCCCAGGTGCAGGATGAGGCCGCCGAGCACCGGGCCGATGATCGGGCCGAGCGCGGTGGGCACGGTGATCAGGGACATGGTCCTGCCGATGTCGCGACCCCTGGTCGCCTGCATGATCAGCGTGGTCATCAGCGGCATCATCGTGCCGCCGCCGATGGCCTGGATCACCCGGAAGATGATCAGGCTGGGGGCGTTCCATGCGATGGCGCACAACAGAGAGCCGGCGCCGAACCCGCCCAGCGCGAGGATCCACAGGCGTTTGCCGCCGAGGACGGACTGGGCCCATCCGACCGCCGGGATCGTGGCGCCCAGGGTCAGCAGGTAGGCGGTGCTCACCCACTGGACGGTGCCGAGCGAGGTGTGCAGTTGGTCGGCCAGGTCGTCGATGGCGACGCTCATGATCGTGGAGTCGAAGATGGCGGCGAGCGCGCCGACGATCAAGGTGAGGGTCATTCGCCTCAGGGCGATGCGGCCGGAGTCTGGGGGTGGCGGTTGAGCGTCGTTGGCGTCCATGAACGCTCCTTAGGATAGAGAGCTCTATCTTACGGAGGCAGACTAACCCGCTAGAATTAGATAGGCAAGTCTATCTAAGGAGGGCGGGATGGCCGAGCGGCGCCGCGGGGCGGCACTGGAGAAGGCACTACTGGACGCGGCCTGGGAAGAGCTGGCGGAGCGGGGCTATGCGAGGTTCACCATCGACGCCGTCGTCCGGCGCGCGGGCACCAGCCCTCCCGTCCTCTACCGCCGCTGGTCCGACCGGGACGAGCTCGTCCGGGCGGCCATCGTCCACATCATGCGGAAGTCCATCCTCGGCATCCCCGACACCGGGAGCCTGCGAGGGGACATTCTCACCCTCATGCGGGAGATCAACGCCACCCGCGTCCAGCTCGTCACCGTCATGAGCGCGCACCTGGCCGGCTACCGGCAGGAGACCGGAACCATCCCCAGCGACCTGTTCGACCCGGTCGTGACCGGACGCAAGGAGGCGGTCGACGTGCTCTTCGACCGCGCCGTCGACCGCGGCGAGGTCAGGCCGGAGCACCTCACCGAACGCATCAAGTCCCTCCCCTTCGACCTGCTGCGCCTCGAACTGCTCACGACCTTCGCCCCCGCGCCCGACCACGTCCTCGAAGAGATCGTCGACACGATCTTCCTCCCCCTGACGCGCTGACCATCGCGGGTGCGGTGAGTTCGGGTGGTGGATCGGGTCTGCACTGGTATGACACGCATCATCGCGGATATCTCGGTCTCCCTTGACGGGTTCGTCACCGGGCCCGATCCCGGCCCGGACAACGGGCTGGGCACCGGCGGCGAGGCCCTGCACACCTGGGCGTTCTCCGACGACCCCGACGACCGCCGGATCCTGCGCGAGGGGACGGCCCGCTCCGGCGCCGTCCTCCTCGGCCGCCGCCTCTTCGACGTGGTCGACGGACCGGGCGGCTGGGACGACGACGTCGGCTACGGAGCCGCCGAGGTCGGCAAGCCCGCGTTCGTCGTGGTGACGAGTTCACCGCCGGAGTCTGTGCGGCTCACCGACCTCGACTGGACGTTCGTCACCACCGGCCTGCCCGACGCCGTCGCCGCCGCGCGTGAGCGCGCCGGGGACCTTGACGTCGTCCTCATGGGCGGCGGCGCCACGATCGGCTCGGCGATCGGCGCCGGGTTGGTCGACGTGCTGGCGCTGCACCTCGCACCTGTCCTGCTGGGCGCCGGAACACCCCTGTTCACCGGCGGAACGCGGCGCACGCTCGTCCAGCGAAGCGTGACCCCGACGTCCACCGCGACACACCTGGTCTACGACGTCCTTTGACACTGGCCAGGTTGTGAGCGACACCCGACTGGGACTGCTTCGCCGGGCTCATACTGCCTCCTCCTGCCTTGCGGTTTTGTCGGTTTGTGTTGATTGTGCGTCCGGTCGGTTGCCGGTCGGGAGGGCGAGGGCGGGGATGACCGCTATGACGGTGATGCCGATCGCCCACCAGAAGGCGCCCTGGAAGGCGCCGGTGGTGCCGTGGGCGAGGAGAGACTGGAGGGCGACGGCGACGATCGCGGTGCCGAACGAGGCGCCGACCTGCTGGACGATGCGGGTGTTCATGGTGGCGTGCGGGATGCCCGCCGGCTGGATGTCCTGGTAGGCGACGGACATCGGCGGGATCAGCACCGCCCCGATCCCGACGCCGCGGGCCAGCAGGACGGCCGCGAGCCACCACAGGTTCGTGCCCGGTCCGGCGAGCGCGAACGGGACGGTCGCGGCGGCGGCGAGCAGGAAGCCGGCGATCGTCACGGCGCGTGCTCCGAACCGGTCGACCAGTCTGCCGACCATGAAGCGCGCGGCGAGTGCGCCGACCCCTTGCGGGATGAGCAGGAGTCCCGCGTCCAGCACGCTCTCGCCTCGTAGTTGCTGGTAGTAGAGCGGCAGCAGGAACATGCCGGCGTACATCGCCGCACCGGCGGTGAACAGGACCGCGGAGGCGGTGCCGAGCGACCGCAGGCGCAGCAGGCGGACGTCGACGATCGCCGGACGGCCGCCGGGCCGCAACGCCCAGGCGATGAACGCGGTCAGCAGCGCGATGCCGGCCAGCAGCGGGACCAGGACGCCGGCGTGGCCGATCCCGCCGTCCTCGGACAGTTCCGAGAGGCCGAGCAGGATCCCCGTCAGCGCGGGGGTGAGCAGTGCCAGGCCGATCCAGTCCGGGCGCGCGCGTCCGGACGCGGGCTCGGGACGGTCGGCGGGAAGGAACCGCCACGCCAGGACGAGTCCGACGGCGATCACCGGCACGTTGACCAGGAACAGCCAGCGCCAGCTCAGCCAGTTCAGGATCACGCCGCCGATCACCGGGCCGAGGATCGGCCCGAGCGCGATCGGCAGGCTGAGGGCCGCCATCAGCCGGCTGGTGACCCGCCCGCCCGCGGCGCGCACCGCGAGCGTCTGCAGCAGCGGGAAGATCAGCCCGGCGCTGAAACCCTGCAGCGCCCGGAAGCCGATCAGGCTGGTGTCGTCCCACGCCACCGCGCACAGCACCGAGGCCAGCGCGAACAGCAGTAACGCGGCCATCCAGAGCCGTTTGCCGCCCCAGCGGCGCTCCGCCCAGCCGGTGACCGGGATCGCGACGGCCATCGCCAGCAGGAAGCCGGTGGTGACCCACTGGATCGTGCCGGCGGTCGAGTGCAGCTTCACCACCAGGGTGTGGATCGCCAGCGTCACCATCGTCGAGTCGAGGATCGCCGCGATGCCGCCGACGACCAGCGCCAGCATCGCCTTCTTCACCTGTGGCGACAGGGTCGCCGCGGTGGTCTCCGTCATCGTCGCTCCTCAAATAAGAGTGGAATCCATCTCTTACGAGAGTAGGACGCGTTGCTAAGGAATGCAAACCTTCCTTATACTGGAGACGTGACCGAATCTGCCTCCGCGCCGTCCCGCCGGCGCCGGCGCGGGCCCGAACTCGAGGCCGCACTGCTGGACGCGGCCTGGGACGAACTGGTCGAGACCGGCTTCACGAAGCTGACCATGGAGTCCGTCGCCGCCCGCGCCGGCACCGGCATCGCCGTGCTGTACCGCCGCTGGGCCAACAAGGACGAGATCGCGCTCGCCGCACTCGAGCACTACCGCAACCGCCACACGGCCGACCTGCCCGACACCGGCAGCCTGCGCGGCGACCTCCTCGCCGCACTGACGGGCATGGGCGAGACCCGCGCCGCCTTCTTCGTCACCCTCGCGACCACCGCCTACTCGGGGCTTCTGGCCGACACCGGGCTCACCCCCGCCCAGGTGCGCGACCGGATCATGGGCGAGCAGCGGCTCGCCCGCGTCCAGACCATCTACCGGCGCGCCCACGAGCGCGGTGAGATCGACCTGGACCGGATCCCCGCCGGGGTGCTCGCCCTGCCGTTCGACCTGGTGCGCCACGACCTGCTCATGGACCTCGAGCCCCTCCAGCCCGCCCGCATCCGGTCGATCGTCGACGACCTCTTCCTGCCGCTCGTCCGCAGCCGCCTGCCGTCCGGACCGAGGCCGTAGCGGCGAGACTTCGCCTGGTGGGGCGCTGGTAAGATCTCGGGCGATACGTGGGCGGAAGCGGTGACGCAGCCAGGAGGCCCGCCCCGGCGTGACACGGCCGATGTCCAGTCGGCACGGGAAATTCGTCCGCCCGCTCGGTCCACAGTTAGGTTCCCGGTGCTGCTCTCCCCTCTGGCCGATCGTCGTGTGAAGGCCGTGGCGGGCTCGGTCAAGGGCAACTGGCTGTTCGCGGCAGTGCTGCTCGCGGGAATCGTCCTGCGGGTGATCACCATGCTGGGATTCCGCGGCGTGCTGTGGTTCAACGACAGTTATGACTTCCTGCGGATCGCGGACGATCCATTCCCGCATCCGTTGCGGCCGTCCGGCTATGGGCTTTTCCTTTGGGTGTTGAAGCCATTCCATAGCTTGGCGCTGGTGACGTTGTTGCAGCATGCGGCGATCGTCGGGCTGGCGGTCGTCGGATACCGGATGCTCGTCCGGGATTTCGAGGTGCGGCGGACGTGGGCGGCGCTTGCCGTCACGCCGGTCCTGCTGGATTCGTACCAGATCGAGCTTGAGCATCTGCTGCTGTCGGACACGCTGTTCACCGTTCTGGTGCTGGGGGCGATGCTGCTGCTGGCGAAGCCGGGCGCGACCGGCTGGCGGCGGGCGGCCCTGGTGGGGGCGCTGCTGGGCCTGGCGGCCGTCACGCGGACGGTCGGGCTGCCGCTGTTCATGATCGTCGTGCTCTACCTGGTGGTGCGGCGGACGAAATGGCCGGTGTACGCGGCGCTCGCGGTGACGTTCGTCCTGCCGGTCGGCGCATATGCGACATGGTTCCAGCAGGAGCACGGCCGTTTCCAGATGACCGGGGTGGACGGCATCTTCCTGTGGGGGCGGACGGCGGCTTTCGCCGACTGCGACGCGCACACACCGCCGCCCGAACTGGCCAGTCTCTGCCCGTATGGGGCTAAGGAGAACCGGCCGTCCTCGTCCCACCAGATCTGGGAGGCGAATTCGCCGACCGGGTGGTCCAACGGTAAATCGTTCAGCGAGGAGACGAACGAGCGGGCGCAGCGGTTCGCGTTCTGGGCGATCCGGAATCAGCCGCTCGATTATGTGCGGGTCGTGTCGTACGACTTCTTCGTCCGGACGTTCTCATGGCACCGGTCGCAATATCCGACGATCGGTACTGAGGCCAGGTATCACTTCCCGACGAAGCCGACCGCGCGTAAGCCGGATCTGCCCGTGCTCGGCGGCGGCGACCGGCGGACGGTCGTGTACGAGTACTCGCATGGCACCGGCCGGACGCACATCGTGGAACCGTACGCCGGTCTAATGCGCGGCTATCAGGAGCGTGTGAGGGTGCCCGGCACCGTGCTCGGCATCGTTCTGCTGGCGGGAGCGGCCGGGATCGTATGGCGGCGGGCGCGCGCGCGGACCGCGCTCTTCTGGACGTCCGGTCTCGCCCTCCTGGCGATCCCCCCGATCACGGTGGATTTCGACTACCGGTACATGCTCCCCGCCCTGCCGTTCGCGTGCTTCGCCGCCGCGATGGCGTGGGGCCGCCGCAAACCGGCCGAGGGCGGCCAGGCGCCGGTCGAGGCGGCAGAGCCCGAGGCGCAGCCGGCCGACGCCTGACGGCCCCTTGCGCCCGTCCCCGCCTTACGTGAGACTTCCTCGCATTCTTGGGAGGTCTCGGTGTCGCGTATCCGGTGGGACGTCCTGCTGGGCGTCGTCGTGCTCGCGGACGTTCTGCACGTCTTCCTGCCCTCACTGATCACGCTCGTCGGCAGCGCGGGCTCGACCCCGGCCGAGGTCATGGGCGGGTACGCGCTGTCGTGGTTCGTGGCCGCCTTCCTGACCGTCCCGTTGGCCCGGTTCGCCCCGGCCGCCCGGCTCGCGGTCGCCGGTGGGGTTCTGCTGGTGGCCGCCCGGATCGTCCTGCAGCTCACGGACGGCGGCGACCCCCAGCTCTACGCGTCCAGCATCGGCCTCCTCGGCGGCCTGGTGTGGCTGACCGCGACCGCGATGACCGTCCGGGACGCGGCGCCGGCCATGACCGGTTTCGTTGCCGGGCTCGCGGCGGCAACGGCGCTGCACGCGGCGATCGAGGGCATCGATCTGGTGTGGCGAACGGGCCTCGTCCCCTGGCTGCCGCTCGCCGTCTACCTGGCACTTTTCGCGATCACTCTGACGAGGCGGCCGGAAGGCTCGGAGACACCCGCCGCGCCCCGGATCTGGTTCGCCGCCGGGCCGGCGTTCCCCCTGTGGGGCATCTGGACGGGCAACGCGGCGCACGCGCAGGCCAGCGCGGGATGGTCCGGAGGCGTCGCGGCGGCGGTTGTGACGGCGGCGGCCGCCCTGTCGGTGGCTGCGGCCGCCCGTCCCCGGTTCTGGACACGGCATCCGCTGGTGCCGGCGGCCGGGCTCGTCCTATCGGCGGCCGGGTTCGCCGCCGGGCGGGCCACGGTGGACGGCGTCCACGGCGTGTCACCGTCCTGGACGGTCGCCGCCCAGGTGCTCGGCCAGTTCGCGCTCGCGGGCTGCCTCGGCTGGGCCGCGTCCGTCCCCGGCCCCGACCGGCCTGGCAGGCGCGGGACGGCGATGGCAGGCGGCTGGTTGCTGTTCGTCGTGCTGATGTTCGCCTACTACTCCGCTTACGACCTCGGCACGCCCAACCGCTGGGTGCCGGTCGTGACCGCGCTGGGCGTGGCCGCCCTGATCGTCCGCGCTCCCGCACCGCGGCGTGAGCACAGCCTGGAGGTCTGGGCCGCGGCTGCCGCCGTCGTCGCCGTGCTCGCGGTGGCCGCCATTCCGCTGTGGCGCGACACCGGCCCGCGCTGGCGGCCCGTCGACGACGGCGGCCTCCGCATCGCCGCCTACAACGTGCGCATGGGGTACGGCCTGGACGGGACGATGACCGTCACCCAGCAGGCGGACGTCCTGCGAGCCATGCGCCCGCACATCGTCGTCCTCGGCGAAGTCGACCGTGCGTGGCTGCTGAACGGCGGCCGGGACTCGCTGCGGCTGATGTCCGAGCGGCTCGGGATGCGGGCGATCTGGGCGCCGGCGGCGGACGAGGTCTGGGGTGACGCGCTGCTGACCGATCTGCCCGTGACGTCCGTCCGCAACAAGCCGCTGATGAAGGGCGGGCCGACCGGCGCGCAGGCGCTCGCGGTGGGGCTGCGCTGGAAGGACCGCGACGTCACGGTGATCGCCACGCACACGCAGCCCCCCGCGGACTGGTCTGACCTGGGCCAGGCCGAACAACTCGCCGACCTCGCATCGGCCGCTGCACGGGACGGCCGCCAGGTCGTCCTCGCCGGTGATCTCAACCTGGAGCCGGGAAGCCGTCCCTGGCACACGCTGATGGACGCGGGGCTGACCGACGCGCTGGCCGCGTCCCGCCCGTTCGCGACGCCCGTGACGGGGTCGAAGCCGATCGACCACGTCCTGGTCACGCCCGGCCTGACCGGACGCGACGCGGCGAACAAGGACGTCCCCTACTCCGACCACCCCGCGATCGCCGTGACACTCACCGCCAGATGAGTACATGAGCGGATATCGGCCGCCCGCCTCCATCCAAGATCATGGACGCATGCGCCGACTCGCGATCCCCCTGCTCCCCGTCCTGCCGGCCGTCCTGCTGGCCGCCGGCTGCGGCCAGGTCCCCTACTCGCCGAAGAGCGGCTCGACCGAGGACCCTGCCACCGCGAACGCGCGCAAGGCCGCCGACGGCGCCGGCGACAAGCTCTACACCGCCCGGGTGTGGCCCGCGCGGGACCTGGCACGCCGGGCGACGGATCTCGACGGCGTCGAGGTGCTGCGCGTGCGGGGCACCTCGACCGCCGGGGCGGGGGTCGTCCTCGTCGTCCGGGTCTCGGGGACGGGGCCGGAACCCGGGCCGTTCCCCGGCGCGACCGTCACCGTGCAGCGCTGTTTCCAGATGCGGTTCTCGACGAGGACCGAATGGCATGACTACGAGACCCGCCTCGTGAAATGCCCGCCGGGGAAGCCGATGGACTTCGGGCCGTGGCCGAAGACGCCCGACATCCCGGAGAAGAAGCTGCAGAAGGTCCTGCCGCGCGTCCCGGCTGGGGGCAGAGCGGACGAAGCGAAGGTCCGGGCCTCGGTCGCGTCGCTGCGTCTCGACCCGGCGATCAGCCGGGAATTCATGACCGAGGGCGACGTCGTCGGCCTCGTATTGAAGGTGAGGCCGTACCTGTCGGATGCGTTCGACTGCGTCCTCGCCCGCGTCGCGCCGGAACGCACCAGCGTGTGGTCACCACCCAGGATCCAGCGCATGCTCGGCGAGGGCGGGTGCAGCGCCGGCAACGCCATCGACCCGATGCCGCCGCCTCACTAAAGGCCGAGGCGGGCGGCGGCGACCTTCTTCGGGACGACCATCCGCCACGCGTCGATGACCAGTTCCTGCATTTCTCGCTCGTCGAGTGCTTCCGCCCAGGCGTGCACCCAGTTGAAGCGCATGTCGGATTCTCGGGGCAGGTGGAATTTCGCCGGTTCGGACGCCACCAGCGCGGCGCGTTCCTCCTTGGGGAAGGCGAAACCCATTACGGTCTCGTCCCGCGAGAACGCGACGTAGACGATGGAGCCGACGCGGAACTTCACCTGGTCGCGGATGAGGTGTTCGGAGGTGCGCGGCAGCGTCCTCACGAGGGCCCGCACCTGCTCGACCGTGATCATCGTGTCCTCCTGTGGCCGCGGTTTCCCCAGCAAAGCACCCGGTACCGACGGTCTTGTTAGATTTGCCTGCGTGAGGGGGCGGTCATGAACGAACTGGTGCGCTGGCAGACCGAGCAGGGGACGATCGTCGTGGAGAGCGACGACCGGGAACCCGGATTCCAGTCGGTGTCGCGGACCGGCGAGATCTTCCACGAGGCGGCGGGCAAGTTCGAGGACGCGCTCGCCGGCGTCCGGGAGGCGGCCCAGTCGGCGCTCGCGGCGCTGCGCGGCGGCGACCTGAACCCCGACGCGGTCGAGCTGGAGTTCGGCGTCAAGCTGAACGCGGCGGCCGGGGCCGTCATCGCGAAGACTTCCATCGAGGGGCACCTCAAGGTCAAGATGACGTGGGGGCAGCCGAGCGCCGGGGCCGCGGAAGGGGCGTAGCGGGCATCGTGGACGACTGGCAGTGGCGCGCCTGGGTCGGCCACCCGTCCGGCGGCAAGCTCGGCGCGGCGTTCCTCGTCACCGAGACGCGGCTGCTGACCTGCGCCCACACCGTCCACGGGCTGGACGAAGCACGCGTCGGGTTCCCGGGCCTGCTGGAGGACCTGCCCGTCAAGGTCGTGCGGCGGGGCGGCTGGCAGCGCTTGGGCGATCTGGGTGACGTCGCCGTCCTGGAACTCGCCGCGCCGATCCAGGTGCCCCCCGCGCAACTCGCCGGACCAGACCAGGCGCGCGACCTGGCCGCGGATTTCCGCCGTCCCGGCCCGCCCCGCGTGTCAGCCGGAATCTATGCCGCCACTTCGATACAGGTCAGAGGACTGACGGGCAAGCTCCTCCGCCACCTGGAAAGGTCACCCGAGGACGAGGTCTACCTGAACCTCGACCCGCCGGCGTGCGCCGTCCTGCTGCTGGAGGGGCCGACGTCGGACGGCCGCGTCCCGGGCTGCGGCGTGCTCACCCAAGGCGACGACAGCCGGCCCGTCCAGGTCGCCGTGACGCCCTGATCGTATTGGATCGGACGGTCTATAAAGTGTTAGCGTGCGGGTATGGGGCGGCCTAGGAAGTTCGATGAGGGGCGGGCCGTCGAGGCGGCCATGCGGGCGTTCTGGGCGGATGGGTATGAAGCGACGTCCACGCAGGAGTTGTGCGCGGCGACCGGGCTTGGGCGCAGCAGCATCTACAACACGTTCGCGAGTAAGCGCGAGTTGTTCCTCAAGGCGCTGACGCACTACATGGACAACCGGACCGCCCGGCTCGTCCAACTGATGCAGGACGGTGAGAAGCCGGTGCGGGAGCGGCTGCGCACTGTGCTGGAGTGGGCCGTCGCGCCGGGCGAGGACGATCCGGCGGGGTGCCTGGTCGTGAATTCGACGGTGGAGTTAGGGCCGCATGACCCGGACATCGCCGGGCGGCTCGAACGGCACCGGCGGCAGCGGTTCGCAGTTCTCAAGGCTGCCATCGCGGACGGGATGCGCGCGGGCGAGATCGACGCGCGCAAGGACGCGGAAGCACTGGCGCACTTCGTGATCGCGACGGTCAGCGGCATCCAGGTCGCTGCGCGCGGCGGCGCCGACCGCGCGACACTCCAGCGCATCGCCGACACCGCGATGCTCTCGCTGTGAATTCACGTCCCGGGGACGAACTCGATGCTCAATTCGCGGGTGCGCGGAAGGGCCGGGACCTCACCGTCCCGGCCCTTCGTGTCGTCAGTGGCAGGAGTTTGCTCGGAAGGACCAGAGGGCTCGGCGGCCGGCGTGTTCGGCTACCGTCCAGATTCGGTGCTGGCCTCGGTAGCAGGAGAGGTCTTCGGGGCCGTAGGAGATCGTGCTGCGCTTCACCTTGGCCCAGCCTCGTGAGGTGGGGTAGGTGGTGAGGAGAGTGCCGTGCTTGTGGCCGTGGCTCTGGGTGAACCACCAGCGGCCGTGCGTCCGGACGGCGCCCTGGATCTTGTCGGCCGGGAGTTCGGCGCCCCAACTGGGACGGGCCGTGCCGCCGCCCGACAAAGCCCCCAGGTTCCAGGTCACCACCCGGCCCTGGGGCCAGTTCGGACGGCAGTACTCGCCCGCGACGAGGGAGTGCGGCCAGGTGGTGCGGTCGATGGAGAGCCAGGACATGCGGATCGGGCCGGTGCCCCGGCACTTGCCGCGCACCTTGCCGTTGGCGAATTCCCAGTTGCCGGTCTGCGGCATCACGTAGCGGAAGCCGTGGCCGTAGTACTTGCCGTGGTGGAGGCCGACCCAGGAGGAGTGGGCGGTCGAGCCCCGCTTGCTCTTGGCCAGGTCGTAGATCTGGCGCATGTCGAACTCGCGGACGCCGTGGCGGGTGTCGGCGACGTAGAGCTTGTTGCCGTACCAGGCGATGCCGCCGGCGTGGATGCCGATGTCGGTGTAGCTGTTCTGCTTCGGCTCGACGAGGAGGACGTGCCGGTAGGTGCGGCGGTCCGGGTTGACGAAGGTGAGCCTGACCTTGCCGCTGTCGTGCCAGGACACGAGGATCGGCCGGCCGCCGCCCGCCCAGCGTTCGCCCCCGGCCGCGTCCGAGACGGTCGTGACGCCCTGCGGGACCCAGCTGCGGGTGGTGGAGTCGGTCCGGTTGAAGCAGTACACGACCGAGTGGGCGGGCACGCCGGCGGCGCGGGCGCAACCGCGGCCCATCTTCCGCTGGCCGGACGAGTTGATCAGTGCGTTGACGCCGCTCCGGTCGAGCGCGCGGTCGAGGGCGCGGAGCGACGCGCTGCGGTCGGGGCCGCGGCGGAGGACGAAATCGCTGGGGTTGAGGTCCGCCGGGGCCTGCGCGGGCACCGCGGACGCGTGGGCGACGCCCGGGACGGCCACGAGCGCGGCACCGGCCGCGAGGACGGCGACGCCCGGCCGCCTGAGCCCGATCACTGTACGCTGCATGATCATCACGGTTCGCAACGTATCTTGGGCCGGCGCTACGGACGGCTCCGACATGTCCTAGGGAAAGGCAACTTGGCTTTACCCGGGCGGGGCGGCCCCTTCCGGAGCCCGCCCCCATAGGGCATCAGCGCAGGTGGCAGGTGCCCGAGTCGGACTTGGACGGGTCGCTCTCCGAGGTGCCGGTCAGCCGCAGCCGCGCGTGGCGGGACGCGCCCGGGGCGGCCTTCGCCCAGACCTCGACGCGCATGCGGCCCCGCGCCTCGGCGGTCGCCAGCTCGTTCGGCAGCCAGGTCGTCCAGCCGCGGCCGGACACGTCGGCGTTCAACCGGAACACGTCCGAGCCGTGGTAGCCGTCGCCGCCGCGGCCGGTGTTGCGCAGCGTCATCGTGCACTTCGTCCAGCCGGAGCCGGTCGGGCGTGCGTGGCCGGAGGTCAGCTTCACGCCGCGCCGCTGCGGTCCGGCGCCGTCCAGTGAACTGATCGCGACCGTGTAGGACAGCACTCCGCGACGGTCGCGCTTCAGGTTGAGGACGTAGAAGTGCAGCCGGTTCGCCTCGTCGACGTACTCGTACTCGCTGCCCGAGTTCGTGCCCGCGTGGTACAGGGCGTCCGACAGCTGGCGGTAGTCGCCGATCGTCATCTTCTTCGGCGTGCCGTCGGGGAGGACGAAGTCGACCTTGTCGATGTCCTGCGGGTTTGCGTCCTTGACCCAGATGAACGGGGCGCGGTCGCGGTCCTTCGTCTTCGCCAGCAGGACGCCGGAGTCGGGGGTGAAGGAGTCGGTGCCCATCCGGTCGACGACCTCGATGGTGTAGTTGTCGTAACCGCCGCCGTCGCAGAGCGGGTCGGATCCGGTGTCGCAGGCCGGGCTCTTGTCGCCGCCTTCACCGAGCTTCACGTTGACGCCGGCGAGGCCGTCGGCGCGCGGCTCGACGGAGCGGGCCGTCACCTTGGCGACGACCATGCCGGACGCGGCGAGCGCGTCCCGATCGAGTTGCAGGACCTTGCCCGCGTCGACCATGCCCAGTTTCATCTTGTTGCGGAGCATGTGCTGCGCGCCCATGGACCCGCCGCCCGTCGCCGGGACCGTCCAGCGGCTGTGCGGGCCGCCGGGCCCGTTGAACGTGCCGCGGCTGAGCATGTCCCACGGGCCGCTGTAGGCGCGGCGCGGCGGGTCGCTGTACGGGTTGTTGTAGTTGTCGCCGATGCCCAGGATGTGGCTGAACTCGTGGGCATAGACCGACATGCCGGAACTCTCCGCCTGGGTGGACGAGACGCCCGGGATGGCGTTCGGCCAGATCATGGAGCCCGCCTGCCAGGACGTCCAGGGGATGTACCGGGTCTTCACCCAGTTCGGCAGGCTCGGGTCGCCCGGTCCCCATTCGTCCGGGACGTTCTCCGGCGTGCCGAACTTCATCTCGCCGAACTCCTGCCAGGTGGACGACTCGTCCTGCCCGGCGCTGAGGAAGAAGACGAAGTCGTACTTGGCGGCCTCCTCCTCGCCGACGTCGGCGACCCAGGCGCCGCGGGCGTCCGCGCGCAGGTCGCGGTTGCAGGTGTCGCCGGACGGGCAGCCCGTCCCGCCCTGCATGCCGTCGACGCCGTACTCGTGGTCCTTCGCGGGCATCTGGTAGGCGCCGAACCCGGTCAGGTTCACCCCGTACCGGCCGCCGGAGTCCTCCATCCAGTACTCGTGCATCGTGTGGCCGTGGTTCAGTTGCTGCGGCTTGTTGAGGAAGTCCTGGTAGAACTTGGCGACCTCGTCGCGCGGGACGTCCCCGACCTCGGCCGGGTTGCCGAAGATGGACGAGTTCTTCGGCTGCGTCACCTCGAACGGCTGGTTCGCGTAGTCGACCAGGACCACCGCGACGTTGAAGTTGCGTACCGACCCCTGCCGGGACGGGTCCGACCACGACGTGCCGGGAATCGACTTGTAGTCGTCCCAGGTCATCGTGTCGGGAAGCTCGTAGTTCTGCGGGTCGATGGGACGCGGTGCGCCGGCCGCGAACGTGCGGGCGGACGGCTGTTCGCGCTGCCACGGCTGCGTCTGCGGCCAGTGCCGCATCTGCCACGGGTTCGCGGTCGGCTCCGGGACCGGCGGTCGCGGCTGCGCGGCGGCGGGAGCCGCCGCCAGGCCCGTGACCAGCCCCATCGCCGCCGCGGGCACCAGCAGCATCTTCTTCGCGCGCATGTCTCCCCTACCTCTCAGGTGGGTTGCTGAGAGGTAGGTAAGAACAGGTGGTTCCGCCGTGCTAGGGCCGACTTAGCCGATCTTGTGCCGAATGTCCTGGCATGTCGCGCGATGCGCCCAGGTCACAGCGGCAGCTCGCGCCCGGCGACGACGATGCCGTCCTCGTCGCTGTAGAGCCAGTCGCCCGGACGGAACTCCACGCCGCCGAACGACACCGGGACGTCCACCTCGCCGGCGCCGTCCTTGGCGCTCTTGCGCGGGTTCGAGCCGAGCGCCTTCGCGCCGAGGTCGAGCTCGCGGATCGCCGCCACGTCCCGGACCGCGCCGTTGATCACCACGCCGGACCAGCCGTTCGCCACCGCCGCGGCGGCGATCATGTCCCCCATCAGCGCGGACGCCAGCGAACCCGCCCCGTCCACGACCAGGACCCGCCCCTCCCCCGGGCTGTTCAGGAGCTTCTTCACCAGGCCGTTGTCGCGGTGGCAGCGGACGGTCGAGACCAGACCGGCGAACGTCGTCCGCGCCCCGTACTGGCGGAACTGCGTCTCGCAGCTGCGCAGCTCGTCCCCGAAGTCGTCGATGAGGTCAGCGGTCGCGAAGTCCATGACGGCAGCCTACTGAACGGTAACCCGTCAGCCCGAAGGCGCGTCGGTGGGGCGCCCGATCAGCCGCGACAGCACGATCGAGGTCTTCGTCGCGGTGATGTTGTCCTCGCGGCGCAGCCGTTCGAGGGCCTGCTCCAGATGCTGGATGTCGCGCGCCCGGACGTGCACCAGCGCGCTCGCGTCGCCGCTGATCGTGTACGCCGCGACGACCTCGGGATGGCCGCGGACGCTGGAGTAGATCTGCTCCGGGGACGTCGCGCCCGTGCAGAAGATCTCGATGAACGCCTCCGTCGTCCAGCCGAGCGCGGCCGGATCGACGACCGCCGCGAAGCCGTTGATCACGCCGTCCGAGCGCAGCCGGTCGACCCGCCGCTTCACCGCCGGAGCCGACAGTCCGACCCTGTCGCCGATCTGCGCGTAGGAGGCGCGGCCGTCCTCCAGGAGCCGCGCAACGATTCGGCGGTCCAGGTCGTCAAGACGCAACAAATAACACCCCCGAAGTCGGTTTTCGTCATTGGTCGGCGGTCATTTCCGAACATACGCTGGGAAGTGGACCGGCGGCCACCTGACCCGCCCGGCCTTCCTCCCTCGGCACCGGACCCGCGTCCGGTGTCCCAGCCATGCCCCGGCCCGACCGGCCGGGCCGAGCCGCGAAGGAGCGTCGTGACGCCGACCGACCAGCTGCGAGCGATGTCCGAGGACCACAGCGCGCACAACTACCACCCTCTCCCCATCGTGGTCGCCGAGGCGGACGGCGTGTGGCTGACCGACCCCGAGGGCCGCCGCTACCTCGACATGCTGGCCGCCTACTCGGCGGTCAACTTCGGGCACCGCAACCCGCGCCTCACCGCGGCCGCCAAGCGGCAGCTCGACCGCGTCACGCTCGTCAGCCGCGCGTTCGACCACGACCAGTTCGGCCCGTTCGTGTCCGAGCTCGCCGAGCTGTGCGGCAAGGACATGGTGCTGCCGATGAACAGCGGCGCCGAGGCCGTCGAGACGGCGCTGAAGACGGCCCGCAAGTGGGGTTACGAGGTCAAGGGCGTCCCGGCCGGCGAGGCGAACATCATCACGTTCGAGGGCAACTTCCACGGCCGCACCACCACGATCATCAGCTTCTCCACCGACCCGGACGCCCGCGACTCCTACGGCCCCTACACGCCGGGCTTCCGGACCGTCCCGTACGGGGACGTCGAGGCGCTCAAGGCCGCGATGGACGGCGCCACGGTCGGCGTGCTGATCGAGCCGATCCAGGGCGAGGCCGGCGTGAACGTCCCGCCGAGCGGTTTCCTGCGCGCCGTCCGCGACCTCTGCACCGCCAACGGCACGCTGATGATCGCGGACGAGATCCAGTCGGGCCTCGGCCGCACCGGCACCACGTTCGCCGTCGAGCACGAGGACGTCGTCCCCGACATCTACATCCTCGGCAAGGCCCTCGGCGGCGGCATCATGCCCGTCTCCGCCGTCGTCGCCGACCGCGACATCCTGGGCGTCTTCAAGCCCGGCCAGCACGGCTCCACCTTCGGTGGCAACCCGCTCGCCTGCGCCATCGCCCGCGAGGTCATCGCGATCCTGAAGACCGGCGAGTTCCAGGAACGCTCCCGCACCCTGGGCGCCCACATGCACGAGCGCCTCGGCCACCTCCCCACCGACCTCGTCCGCGAGGTCCGCGGCCGCGGCCTGTGGGCCGGCGTCGAACTGCACGGCAAGGCCCGCCCGGTCAGCGAGCGCCTCATGGACCTGGGCGTCCTCGCCAAGGAAACCCACGAAACCACCCTCCGCCTAGCACCCCCACTGGTCATCGAGCCCGCCGACCTCGACTGGGCCCTGGACCAACTAGAAATAGCCCTAAAGGGCTGAAAACAATTGCGGTGCCGTCGGCTCAGGCGCCCGGGGGGCGCCTGAGCCGACGTCCCCGCGTAAGTGACGGCCGCCCCGCGCAGGAGACGGCCGCCCCGCGCAGGAGACGGCCGCCCTGCGTAAAGGGCACCCGCACCGCGCGGGAGACGCGCACCGCGCAGGAGGCGGTTCCGCGTTTGGGTCGGTCGTCGCCGGGACTGGAACGCCGTCGGTCAATGGGGCCCGGCGGCGTTTCGCTTGGTAATGCAAACCCGTGTGGGGTCAAAGAGTTGGCCTGGGGCCGCACGGCGTGGTGGCTTGGAGGGGGCGGCTCGGCAGTGTGGGGAGCATGCTGCGGAACAGGGGCCGGCGTCGGGTCGTGATCGGTTGCGGCGGGCTGGCGGTGGGGGTCCTGCTGCTGCTCGCGGGCGGGCTCTACCTGTTGCAACGTGCTTACAACGGGGAGGTCAAGCGGGTCACGGGGGCGCTGCCGACCGGGGCCGGGCGGCCGTCGGACAGTGGGCGCGGGGAGAACTGGCTGCTGATCGGGTCCGACCGGCGCGCGGACATTCCGTCGATGGGGGCGCGGGCCGACACGATCATGCTGGTGCATCTGTCGGGGCGGGGTGACCGGGTCTCGCTGATCTCGATTCCGCGGGACGGGTGGGTGGCCGTCGCGGGGCACGGGACGACGAAGATCAACGCGGCGTTCGCGTATGGCGGGCCGTCGCTGCTGATCCGTACCGTGGAGCAGCTCACGCGGGTGCGGATCGACCACTACGCGGCGCTTGATTTCAGCGGGTTCGTGAAGATGACGGACGCGCTCGGCGGCGTTGACGTGACCATCACCAAGGACACCTTCGACCCGATGCACGACCGCCGGTGGAAGGCGGGGCACCAGCACCTGGACGGCAAAGAGGCGCTCGACTTCGTCCGGCAGCGGTGGAACCTGCCGAACGGGGACCTCGACCGGATCAAGCGGCAGCAGGCGTTCATGCACGCGCTGGCGGAGAAGGCGCTGGACACCCGCAACCCGCTCAAGATCGACCGGTTCATCCGGGCCGTGACCGGCTCGGTGACCGTGGACGACTCGGTGACCGCCGGGACGCTGCGCGGGCTCGCGCACCGGCTGCTGAAGACGTCGCTGATGGAGTACCTGACCACCCCGGTCGCGAAGCCGGCCGAGCGGGACGGGCAGAGTGTCGTACTGCTGGACGATGATGGCGTGCGGGCGCTGTTCACCGTCGTCCGGGAGGACCGGGTGGGCGACTACGTGTCCCGCAACGGCGCGGCCAACTCGGTGGACGCCGTGCGCTGACCTGCGTGTGCCCAGTCGAGCGGAGCTCGTCCGTTGAATGGCGGCGGGTGGGGGCTGGAGGACGGTCGATATACAAAAAAGGTGACTTAGTCGGTCCGGTTGGATTAGTCTGAGTGGACTAATCGGAATCGACCATGAGGCCGCTGCCATGTCCCGACCACTCACGCCGCTCGCGCTCACCGTGCTGCGGATGCTGTGCGACCGGCCCATGCACCCGTACGAGATGCAGCAGCGCATCCGCCACTACGCCTACGACAAGGCCGTCAAGATCACGCACGGGTCGCTGTACCACTCGGTGGAGCGGCTCGCCGCGTCCGGGCTGATCGAGCCGCTGGAGACGAGCCGGGAGGGCCGCCGCCCCGAGCGCACCACCTACGCGGTGACCGCCGCCGGACGGGACGCCGCGCAGATCCGGCTGGCCGAGCTGCTGCACGACCCGGTCGAGGAGTTCCCGCTGTTCGGCACCGGGCTGGCGTTCGTCAACCTGCTGCCCGAGGACGAGGTCGCCCGGCTCCTGCGCAGCCGCACGGTCGCGCTGGAGGCGGCGCTCGCCGGGCACCAGGCGGCGCACGACTCGCTGCGCAAGCAGGGCCTCGACCGGTACAAGCTGCTCGACCAGGAATGGATGATCGCGCGGGTGCGCGGCGAGCTGGAGTTCGTGCGCGGGCTGGTCGGCGACCTGGATTCCGGCCACCTCACCTGGAAGGACGACGAGGTGCAGATCCGCTGCCACCCGCGGCCACGACCACCACGCCATGACGACAAGGGGGACTCATGAGCAGATGGCGCGGAAATCCCTGGGCGATCCTGCTCACGCTGTCCCTGGGATTCTTCATGACGCTGCTCGACCTGACGATCGTGAACATCGCGATCCCGAGCATGATCGACAAGCTGGACGCCTCGCTGGACGAGGTGCTGTGGGTCGTCAACGCCTACATCCTGGTGCTCGCGGTGCTGCTCATCACCGCCGGCCGGCTCGGCGACCTGTGGGGGAAGAAGAACCTGTTCATCGCCGGGGTGGCGCTGTTCACGCTGTCCAGCCTGGCGTGCGGCATCGCGCAGGACCCGGCGCAGCTGATCGCCGCCCGCGGCGTGCAGGGGCTCGGCGCGGCGCTGCTCATGCCGCAGACCATGTCGATGATCATCAGCGTGTTCCCGCCGGAGCGGCGCGGCGCCGCGCTCGGCGTGTGGGGCGCGGTCGCCGGGGTGTCCACGATCGCCGGGCCGACGATCGGCGGGCTGCTCGTCACCAGCCTCGACTGGCGGTGGATCTTCTTCGTGAACCTGCCGATCGGCGTCCTGGTGCTGGCCATGGCCGTGCCGATCCTGCCCGGCCACACCCGGACCGTCCGGCACCGGTTCGACGCCGTCGGCGTGCTGCTGGCGTCCACCTCGCTGTTCTGCCTCACGTTCGCGCTCACCGAGGGCCAGAAGTACGAGTGGAACGAGGGCATCTGGGGGCTGATCGCCGCCGGGATCGCGCTGTTCGTGATCTTCGTCGTGCACCAGCGCGGCAAGCAGGACGGTGAGCCGCTCGTCCCGTTCTCGCTGTTCAAGGACCGCAACTTCACCGTGCTGAACTTCGTCGGCGCGGCCGTCTCGGTCGGCATGATCGGCATGTTCCTGCCGATGACGATCTACCTGCAGTCGGTGCTGGGCTTCAGCGCCCTCAAGGCGGGCCTCGTCATGGCGCCGTCGTCGGTCGTGTCGATGTTCCTCGCGCCCATGGCGGGACGGCTGTCCGACCGGATCGGCGGCAAGTTCATCCTGATGGCCGGCCTCACCCTCTACGCGGCGGGCATGGTGTGGATCGTCGTCGTCGCCGAGGTCGGGACGGACTGGAAGGCGTTCATCCCCGCGCTCGTCGTGGCCGGGATCGGCATCGGCGGCGTGTTCGCGCCGATGGCGACCGAGGCGACCCGGAACGTCCCGCCGCGCCTCGCGGGCGCCGCGTCCGGCGTCAACAACACGATCCGGCAGGTCGGGTCGGTGCTGGGCAGCGCGGCGGTCGGCGCCGTCCTGCAGAACCAGCTCGCGTCCTCGCTGCGGGACGAGGCGGCGGCCCGCTCCGCCGGGCTGCCGCCCGACGTGCGCACCGGCTTCGTGCAGGGGTTCGCGAACGCGGCCAAGGGCGGCCTTGAGGTCGGCGCCGGTCAGAGCGGCGCGAAGCAGCAGCTTCCGGCGGGCGTCCCGCCGAACGTCGCGCACCGCGTCCACGAGCTGGCCGGGCAGGTCTTCTCGCACGGCTTCGTGCACGCGATGAAGCCGACGATGTGGCTGCCGATCGTCGTGGTCCTGCTCAGCGCGGCCGCCTGCCTGTCGCTGAAGGGCCACAAGAGCAACACGGCCCCGGCGCAGCTGGACGCCGAGCCCGCGCCGATGGCGTCCTGACCGCGCCGCTACTCGCGGGTACGGCCCGCCCTGCCGAGCAGCCAGTCGCCCGGCGGGCGGGCCGGCGGCACCATCATGATCCCGACCACGGCGGCGACCATCCCGCCGATGATGAACAGGTATCCGGCCAGGGTGCCGGGGACGACGAGGTCGCCCTCGGTGCGGCGCATCGACAGGATGAAGACCACGACGCCCCACACGACCGCGGGGATCGTCGCACCGAGCCGTCCGCCCATCCCCAGGCCGGACAGCCGCGCCATCGCGAAGACCAGCGCCACCAGGACGATCGCCACGACCGGTACCGGGCCGACCGTCCAGTCCTGGGCGAACGAGCCGACCACGCCGAACACCCCGCCGAGCAGGGCGAGGGCCGCGTAGGCGGCACCGGACACGAACGCGTCCAGCGGGCCCTCCTTGGCCGGGCCGGACCCGCCGCCGTCCGCCGGGAGGCCGTACTTGGCGAGGCTGATACCCGCCTCGTCGTCGTCCTTGTGCACGGAAGTCAGGCTATCGAGTCGTGCGCGTCCGGCAGGCCCGCGAACAGATCCCGCTCGCGGCGGCCGGGGCCGAGCGGCCCCTGCTCGCCGGCCTGGAGGATGAAGTACTCGGTGCCGAAAGCCTGCTGACCCAGGTTGTTCGACAGCGCGAAGAACGGCCCGACCTGCTCGGGGGCGACGACGATCTGGGTCCGGTGGGCGCGCAGCGCGGCGAGCTTGGCGGGCAGGTGGGCGCGGGCGTCCACGACCGTGGTGACCTCCCCGTCGGGGACCCCGGAGCCCAGCTCGTCCAGCCCGGCGACGCGCGCGAACGGCAGCTTCGCCTCCCGCATCACCGCGATCGCCCGCGCGAGGACGGTCCGGGGCGTGGCGTAGGCGTAGAACTTGTCGGCCCGCCACGGCTCGGCGCCGTCCTGGAACGCCGGGTCGGCGGCCAGCTCGAACGCCCGCCACGCGACGCGGTGCGCCTGGATGTGGTCGGGATGCCCGTAGTTGCCGCGCTCGTCGTAGGTGACGATCACCTGCGGCCGGATCTCCCGGATGACCGCGACGAGGTCCGCCGCGGCGGTGTCGACGTCCGCGCGCCAGAAGCAGCGCGGGTCGTCGTTGGTGGGCGCGCCCATCATGCCGGAGTCGCGCCAGCGTCCCGCGCCGCCGAGGAAGCGGTGGTCGCGGACGCCGAGCGCGGCGCAGGCCGCGGCGAGCTCCCCGATCCGGTACTCGCCGAGGGCGTCCTCCTTGTCGGACGCCAGGTGGCGCAGCTCGTCCGGGATGATCTCGCCCTCCTCGCCGAGGGTGCAGGTGACGAGACAGACGTGGGCGCCCTCGGCGGCGTATTTGGCCATGGTCGCCCCGGTCCCGATGGACTCGTCGTCCGGATGGGCGTGGACGAACAGGATCCGCGGCTCCTTCATAGTCAACGAGCCTACTCAGGGCCCGGCACCACGGCGATGACCGCCCTGCCCCGCGCATCGCGGAGCCGCGTCACCGGGCCCGGCTCAGCCGCCCCCGCCGGTGCCCGGGCCCGGTGACGCGGCTCCGCGATGCGC
>NZ_JABXFD010000303.1 GCF_013372625.1 Actinomadura sp. BRA 177 | reverse complement strand
CCCAAATACATCGCCCCGCGATAGACCAGACGCTGCGGTCATTGGAGAGGCTGCGGGCCGGCGCTTGACCTTGAGCGCGCTCCAGCTTTTAGCGTTCTCCGCGTTCATCTAACGAGGGAGAGCGCAGCATGCAGTACCGCAAGCTCGGCCGCACCGGAGTCGAGGTCAGCACCCAGTGCCTCGGCGCCATGATGTTCGGCGCCGTCGGCAATCCCGACCACGACGACTGCGGCCGCATCGTCCACCGGGCGCTGGACGCCGGGATCAACTTCATCGACACCGCCGACATGTACTCCGCCGGGGAGAGCGAGGAGGTCGTCGGTAAGGCCATCAAGGGGCGGCGGGACGACGTCGTCCTCGCGACCAAGTGCTTCTTTCCGCTGGGCGAGGAGCGCAACGGGCGGGGCGGGTCGCGGCGCTACATCGTCCGGGCCGTGGAGGACAGCCTCCGGCGGCTGGGCACCGACCGCATCGACCTGTACCAGATGCACCGCCGCGACTGGGACACCGATCTGGACGAGACCCTCGACGCTCTCAGCGATCTGGTCCGGCAGGGCAAGATCCTTTATGCGGGGTCGTCGTCCTTTCCCGCCGACCAGATCGTGGAGGCGCAGTGGGCCGCCGAGCGGCGGGGCGGCGTCCGGTTCGTGTGCGAGCAGCCGCAGTACTCGGTCTTCGCCCGGTCGGTCGAGGAGTCCGTGCTGCCCGCCGCGCGGCGGCACGGGATGGGCGTCATCCCGTGGAGCCCGCTCGCCGGCGGCTGGCTGACCGGCAAGTACCGGCGGGGCGAGCAGGCGCCGGACGGGTCCCGGTTCGCGCCGTCGACCGACCGGCCGGCGTGGCGGCACAGCGTCGAGTCCGACCCGAGCGCACCCGTCCGGTTCGACGCCGTCGAGCGGCTCACGAAGATCGCTGAGGGGGCCGGGCTGTCGCTCACCCACCTGGCGCTCGCCTTCGTCGGCGAGCACCCGGCCATCACCTCGACGATCATCGGGCCGAAGACGATGACCCAGCTGGACGACCTCCTCGCCGCCGCGGACGTGCGGCTGGACACCGCCGTTCTGGACGCGATCGACGAGGTCGTCCCGCCGGGCACCGACATCGCCGGCGTCTACCACCTGACCGGCAGCCCGTCCCTGGAGCCTGGGAGCCGCCGCCGGACCGCTACTTGATCAGCGGGTCGCGGGGCAGCTTGAGGATGCGCTCGGCGATCTGGTTGCGGGTGATCTCGGACGTGCCGCCGGCGATCGACATGCCGCGCGAGCCGAGCCGCATCAGGCCGGCGAGCTGGCCGGGGCCCTCGTTGAACGCGGTGCCGGGGCCGGCGAACTCGGCGAGGAGGGCGGCGGTGGCGTGGCCGTGCTCGGCGAGGACGAGCTTGGTGATGTTGCCCTCCGGGCCGGGTTCGCCGCCGGCGACGGCGCGTTCGGCGGAGCGGAGGTTGAGCAGGCGGAGGGCCTGCTCCTCGGCCAGGTAGGCGCCGACGCGTTCGGCGGCGGCGGGGACGCGGTCGCCGTGCTCGCGGTAGAGGGCGACGACGTCGATGCCGACCGAGCCGCCGGCGCCGCCGCCGATGCTGACGCGCTCGTTGCCGAGGGTCGCGCGGGCGACCGACCAGCCCTGGTTGGGCTCGCCGACCACGTCGGCGTCGGGGACGAAGACGTCGGAGAAGAACACCTCGTTGAAGTCGGAGCCGCCGGTGATCTGGCGGAGCGGCCGGACCTCCACGCCGGGGTGCTCCATGTCGATGACGACCATGGTGACCCCGGCGTGCTTGGCCGCGTCCGGGTCGGTGCGGACGGTCGCGAACCCCCAGCGGCAGTGCTGGGCGCCGCTCGTCCACACCTTCTGGCCGTTGACGATCCAGCCGCCGTCGGTCCTGACGGCGCGGGTCTTGACGGCGGCGGCGTCCGACCCGGCCTCGGGCTCGCTGAACAGCTGGCACCAGATCTCGTCGCCGGTGAGCGCGGCCCGCACCCAGCGGTCGATCTGGTCCTGCGTGCCGTGCTGGACGAGGGTGAGGATCACCCAGCCGGTGATGCCGAGCTGGGCGCGCTTCACGCCGGCGGCGCGGAACTCGTCCTCGATGATCAGCTGCAGCCCGGCGCTCGCCTCGACGCCCCACGGGCGCGGCCAGTGCGGCTGGACGTAGCCGGTGTCGATGAGCTTCTGCCGCTGCTCGGCGGCGGGCAGCGCGGCGATCTCCTGGGCCAGCTCGCGGATCCCCGCGCGCTGCGCCTCGGCCTCGGGCGGCAGGTCGAGGGTCGTCTCGCGGACGACGCCGGCGGCCTTCAGGCGGGTCACGTCCCGTTCGGCGGAGTGCGGCTCGAACACGGCCTCCAGCGTCGCGGCCCGGCGCATCAGCAGGTGGGCGTCGTGCTCCCAGGTGAAGCCGATGCCGCCGTGGACCTGGATGTTGAGGCCCGTGTTGGACGTGAAGCCGGGCAGCGCGAGCGCCGCGGCGACGGCCGCCGCCAGCTCGAACTGGCCGGCCGGCCCGGACGCGGCCCGCGCGGCGTCCCACACGGCGGCCGTGGCCAGCTCGGCGGCGACGAGCATGTCCGCGCAGTGGTGCTTGACCGCCTGGAACGTCGCGATGGGACGGCCGAACTGCTGCCGCACCTTGGCGTACTCGACGGCGTTCTCCACGCATTCGAGCGCGCCGCCGACCGCCTCGGCGGAGACGAGCGTGCGGGCGATGGCGACCGCGCCGGCCTTCGCCCCGGGCAGGACGTCGGCGGCGGCGCTCGCCAGCGTGACGCGTGCGGAGCGGCGGGACGGGTCCAGGTTCTCGGGGACCTCGACCGTGACGCCCGGCGCGTCCGCCCGCACGACGATCATGTCGTCGCCGGCCGGGAGGACGAGCAGCTCCGCCAGGCCGCCGCCGAGCACGACGCCCGCGTCACCGGTGGCGGTGCCGTCCGCCAGGGTCAGCGAGCCGCCGATGCCGAGGGCCGCCGGGGTCGCCCCCGAGGCGAGGCCCGGCAGCAGGCGCGCCCGCTGGTCGTCGTTCCCGGACGCCGCGATCACCGCCGACGCGATCATCGTCGGCAGCATGGGGCCGGGCGCGGCGGCGCGGCCGAGCTCCTCGGCGACCACGACCAGCTCCTGGAGGCCCGCACCGCCGCCGCCGTGCTCCTCGGGCAGATGCAGGCCGAGCAGGCCGAGCCCGGCGAACTCCGTCCAGAACGCGGGCAGCGGCTCCTTCTCCGCGTCCAGCAGCGCGCGGTTCGCGGCCCGCGCCCCCTGGTCGCGCAGGAACGCCCGCGCCGTCCCGGCCAGCTCGCGGTGCTCCGCGCCGATGGCGATCGCCATGACCCCTCCAAGCGTCGTTCCGTCCGGATACCAGAATGGCATTCGGTTGCCGTCCGGGGCGAGGGGTGGTCCCGATCTATCGCAGCGCTTCGACGAAACGCGCCGCCTCGTCCCGTCCCATCCCCGTCTCGGCGCAGACGATCGCGACGGCCGACTCGTAGTCGCCCGCGTGCTTGAACGCCCGGACCCGGTCGGACAGCATCCCGCTCCCGTCGTGCGCGGGCGCGTGGACGAGGCCCTGCCGGACCGCGTCGACATAGTCCTTGGCGCCCCGCTTCCCGAGCCCGGTCTCCACCCGGACCAGCGCGGCCGCCGGCTTCACCTTGCCCTCGGCGAGCAGCGCGCGGACCTTGCCCTGCACCTCGGGCGGCACCCGCTGGGCGAAGATCTCGCCCTTCATCCCGTCCACGTACTCCTTCGCCTCTTTGAGCCCGAGGCCCGTGACCTCACGAACCAGCTTGATGGCCGGGATGTACTGCTCCTTCGCCACCAGCTCGACGACGCGCTCGCGAGCCTCCGGGAGGATGTAGCGGGCATTCTTCACGTGGTCACTCCTAGGCCGGGGGCGGACGGACCGATTCTCGCCGACCCCGTCCCCGGCCGCACCCTTCACCCCAGCGGCCGGCGGCCGAGCAGCGCGACGAGCCGCTCGCCGGGCGACGCGTCCGGCGCCGGTTCCACCGCGTCGGCGAACAGCGGGCGGCGCGGCTCCGGCAGGACGAGCGGGCACATCGCCAGCAGGTCGCCCGCCAGCACCGGCGGGATCGGACGGCCCTCCCCGGTGGCCTGCGCGATGTCCCAGCCGTGGACGGCGACTTCGAGCGCGCCCGCCCCGGTCAGCAGCTCGCCCGGCAGCCGCCGGTCCCCGACCGCGGCCCGGGACGGAACGGCCGAAGCCCGCAGCAGCCGGACGGCGCGCACCCGCACCGCCGACACCGGATCGTCCGCCCCGGCCGGTTCCGGACCGGCTGCGACATGCCCGGCGGTCATGCCCTCGTGCAGCGCGGCCAGGGAGTCGGCCAAGTGCAGGAGCAGCATCCCGAGGTCCCATGACGCGCACGGCGTGCGGCGGGCGAGCATGTGCGGCGTGATCGCCTGGGCGGCCGTCAGCGCGAAGCCGATCGCCCGGTCCAGCACCCCGCGGGTGTTCGCGTCCGCTCGCACATCCGGCCTCCGATCGGGTGACAGCCCAGTGCACTGTGGACCGCCACCACCCCGGAAAGTAATCGCAGTGTCAGGCAGTCGCTTCCACTTCCTCCCGGGTCAGGACGGGGTCCGGGGTGGTGGGCGCGGTCGAGGCGACCGGTGCCGAGACGCCCGAAGCCACCCGCGCCTCGGCCTCGCGGTACTCGCGGATCGGGCCGGTGGCGTCGTGCAGGCCGTTGAGGACGAGCCACAGCGTGCTCCGGCGCGCGCGCAGCGCGAGCGGGTTCGGCGGCTGGTAGAGGCAGAGCTTCTGCGCCCACTTCGGGAGCATGTCGCGGGCGGCCCAGTCCATGAACGGGCCGCCCGGCTCCCACGGCTTGGCCTTGCTCTCGCGCAGGTTCGGCCCCGTCCCGAACGCCTTGATCGGGGTGAGCGCCAGGCGCGGCAGGTAGGACTCCAGGCACTCGGCGACCTCGGCCTTCGTCGCGGGCAGGTCGGTGCCGCCGAGGGACTCGCCGACGCGGACGAACTCCCGGTAGTAGCGGTCGATGTCGCGCAGCGGACGCCGGTGGTAGCGCTCGTGCGCGGTCGCCAGCCCCCACACGACGGTGGCGTAGTTCCAGCGCAGCCATTCGGGATCGTCGGCGTCGTAGGCAAGCCCGTCCGGCCGGGTGCCCTTGATGGTGTGGTGCATCGCGCGGACGGTGCGGGCGAGGCGCTCGGCAGTCGGGGTGGAGCCGTAGGCGGTGCCGATGAAGAACGACAGCGAGTGCCCGAGCCGGACGGCGGCGCCCTCCGGGTCGATGCCGCCGGTGGGGATGCCGTCGACGCGCTCGGGGATGCGGGAGTGGTCGTAGGCCATCCAGCTGATGCTCGGGTCGAGGCCCTCGATGTAGGCGGCGCCGACCAGGCCGAGGATCAGCGTGGGCAGGTGCGAGTGGACGTACCAGACCGCGCTGCCGGGCCCGAACCAGCCGGGGTCGCCCGCCAGCCCCGCGAAGTCCAGGCCCTTGAAGAACCTGGAGCGGATCTCGGTGTCGAAGGCCCGCTCGAACCGCGTCGCCACGGGATTGGTCTTGGCCGGCATCTGCACTCCCAACTCTGGCTACAACTGTATCCAGAGTAAGTGTCTGGGTACACCCGTGTCCAGAGTTGGGCCGAACGGACGATGGGGCCGGTATCGTGCGGGGCATGGCGAACGCGCGCACGGCCACGTCCACCCGGTGGGCCGGGGTCCCCGCGAGCCGGCGGCGGGACGAGCGGCGCGCCATGCTCGTCCGGGCCGCGTACCGGCTGTTCGGCGAGGAGGGCGAGGCTGCCCTGACGGTCCGCGCCGTCTGCCGCGCGGCCGAGCTGCACACGCGCTACTTCTACGAGAACTTCGCCGACACCGACGAGTTGCTGGCGGCCGTCTACGACCAGCAGGCCACGGCCCTCGCCGACGTGCTGGACGCCGCCGTGGACGAGGCGGGCCCGAGCCCGGACGTCCGCACCCGCGCGGGCATCCGCAGCGTGCTGCGCTTCATCAGCGACGACCCGCGCAGGGGACGCGTCCTGTTCGCCGAGGCGCGCGGCAACGAGGTCCTGGCCGAGCGGCGCCGCGCCGCGCAGACCGCCCTCCTGGACGGCGTCCTCGCGATGAGCAACATCGAGAAC
The DNA here is from genome assembly GCF_013372625.1 of Actinomadura sp. BRA 177. Taxonomy (GTDB): domain Bacteria; phylum Actinomycetota; class Actinomycetes; order Streptosporangiales; family Streptosporangiaceae; genus Spirillospora. The sequence continues at coordinate 16,286 of NZ_JABXFD010000303.1, read as the reverse complement.
CCGCGGCTCCCGGTCGTCATCGCCGCGACCATGTTCACCGGCGCCATGACCGAACTGGCCCAGCAATGGGCGGACGGCCGCCTAGGCAACGACCTGGACGCGGTAGTCGACAGCGCCGTAGAACTCTCCCTAGCCCTCCACACCACAGCCGCCCACCACGCCTCACGTTGACTTGCGGCGTGTTGTTGTTATGCGAGCGCTCATAACAACAACATGCCGCAAGTCAACGAGACATCAGGGCGAGGGCGCGGGACAGGGGGATTACGTCGGCGTATTTCGCCTGGAGGTCTAGGAGGTTGGCCTCGTGCAGGCGGGGGTCTCGGTCGCCGCACGCCTCGTCCACTACGAGGGGGCGGAAGCCGTGCTGAAGCGCGTCCGTTGCGGTGGCGCGGATGCAGCCGCTCGTGGTCAGCCCGCAGATGAACAACGTGTCGATGCCGGACGAGGTCAACGTCGCCGCCAGCGACGTGCCGTGGAACGAGCTCGCGTACTGCTTGGTGACGACCGTCTCCCCCGGTTTGGGGGCGACCCCCTCGGCGAAGTCGCCGAGGGAGTTCCCTTCCTCGAACACGCGCAGCGCGGGGACCTTGCGGCGGAACAGCCCGCCGTCCACCCCACCCGGCTGGTAGCTCACCCGCGTGAACAACACCGGCAGACCGGCGGAACGCGCCGCGTCGATCAGGGTCAGGGACGCGGCCAGCGCGTCCTCGACCGGGGCGCGCAGCGGCGACCCGTCCGCCAGATACGCGCGGGCGAAGTCGACCACCAGCACCGCCGGGGCGTCGCCGCAGCCGAGGCTCTCCCCGAAGCCCGACTTCCGGTAGTCGGCGACGAGGTCGTCCGAGCCGGTCATCGGCGCAGCGCGTCGGCGGAGCGGACGTCGACCGGCGGGCGCGGCGCGGGCAGCCCGGTCTCCTCCTCGCAGCGGGCGAGGATCTCCGCCAGCGGCGGACCCATGTCGAACACGGGGATCTCCGTCCGCGCGGCGGTCATCTCCACCCGCAGCCGCTCGGTGGCCTGCACGTCGAGGACGCCGTCGGCACCGCAGACGACCCCGTACCCGTCGCGGGCACCGTCGGCGGTGACGAGCCCGCGCAGCACCTCCTGCGCGACCAGTTCGGCGGGACGGGCGAGCGGGTCGCCCCATCCGCCGCCGCCCCACGTCACGAAGTGCAGCACGTCGCCCGGTGCGACCGGAACGTCATGGATCTTGCTGGGCAGCACCTCCCGCGTACCGTCCGCCCGGTCGATCCACTTGCGGCCGCGCTCCCCCGGACGCCCGCCGTTCACGCCCCACGGGTAGGTCAGCCAGCGGTCGTCGTGGATCGCGATCGTGCCCGGCTCCTCGAAGCAGTAGGCGACGTCCACGCCGTTGCCGCCCCGGTGCAGGCCGGCGCCGCCGGAGTCGGCGATCGTCTCCCACCGCTCGATGCGCAGCGGGTAGTACGACTCCAGGTACTCGCAGGGAATGTTGACGAACGACGGCCACAGCGAGTGCCCGTCCGGGCCGTCTCCGACCGGACGTCCCGGGACGCCGCCGAACCCGATCGAGTACAGCTGGAACCACTCGCCCTCGCGCGGCCCGGACGTGTAGTGCCCCGAGTACATGAAGTGCGGCGAGGACGAGAACCCGGCCGCGTTCAGGATCTCCGGGTTCGTCTGCCCGAGCAGTCCGCCGAACAGGTCGAACACCCGGCCGATGCCGTGGTTGCGGGCGTTCAGCGCGGCGGGATGGCGCGGCTTCCAGAACGAGTCCTCGGGGATCGTGACGTCGATCAGCGGATAGAAGCCGTCGTTCCACAGGATCTGCGGGTCGGCGACCGTGATCACGTAGATGCCGAAGAACATCCGGACGAGGTTCTCGTTGATGAAGTAGTTGACCGGACCGACGGCCTGCGGCGCGGCATGGCTGAAGTCGAGATGGATCTTCTCGCCGTGCCGGGTCAGTGAGATCTTCAGCTCGTAGGGGCCGTAGCCGCAGCCGTCGTCGCAGATGTAGTCGGCGAACTCCAGCGTCTGCCCGTCCTCGAAGAGGGTCGCGAGCAGCACCTTCATCGCCTGGTAGTTGCGGTCGAGCAGGGCGTCCAGCGCGGACAGGTACGTCTCGACGCCGAACCGGTCGCACAGCTCGGTCACGCGGCGGGCGGCCGTCGTGCAGGCCGCGGTGAGCCCGTTCAGGTCGGCGCGGTTCCAGTCCGGCATCCGCACCTGGTTGAGGATGATCCGCAGCGCGTCCTCGTTCAGCTCGCCGCCCTCGTACAGCTTGAAGGGCGGGACGATCACGCCCTCCTCGTAGATGGTGCGGGCGTCGGCGGGCATCGAGCTGGGCGTCTTGCCGCCCACGTCCGACATGTGCCCGAACATCGACGACCAGCCGACGAGCCGGCCCTGGTGGTAGATCGGCACGACCAGCAGCCAGTCGTTGGCGTGGCTGATCGCCGCGCCGCACGCGTACGGGTCGGACGTCATCAGGATGTCGCCCTCGCCGATCGTCCCGTCGAAGTTCTCCAGGAAGTCGGGCACGGAGAGGCCGAACTGGCCGACGACCATCTTCCCGGACGGGTCGGCGATCAGCGGGAACTCGTCGTGCTGCTCGCGGATGCCCGGCGACAGCGCGGTGCGGAACAGCACCTCGTCCATCTCGTACCGGGCGTTGCGCAGCGCGTTCTCGATGATGTCCAGGGTGACCGGGTCGACGTCGACCCGGTCCACCGGCTCGGTGGTGGTCTGCAGGATCTCGGCCATCAGCCCTCCTCGGTCGGACGGATCAGCAGGCTGCCGCTCGGGTGGACGGTCGCGGCGTGCCCGGGCAGGACGAGGGTGGTGGAGTCCATCTCGACGACGATCGCCGGTCCGGCCACCACGTCCCCGGCGCGGAGCTTGGAACGGTCGAAGATGCGGGCGGGCACGGATGCGCCGTCCATCCACACCTCGGTCTCGCGGACCAGCGCGCCGGACGGGTCGCCCGTCCCCTCGGGCAGCGTGCGCCAGGCGACCTCGGGGCGCGGGCCGGACACGGTGACCCGCAGGTTGATCACCTCGCGCTCGTTGTCGAGCAGGAACGAGAACAGCCGCTTGTGCTCGGCGTCGAACCTGGCGCCCAGCTCGGCGAGCAGGTCGCCGGCCATGGACTCCCGGTCGATCTCGACGGGGATCTCGAAGCCCTGCCCGTGGTAGCGCAGGTCGATCTGGTACGTCGCGGTCTGGGTGTCGCGGGGCACGCCCTCCGACTCCAGGCGGGCGGCGGCCTGGTCGGCCAGCTCGGCGAGGACGGCGCGCAGCTCGGCGTCGTCGAGGGTGGAGAAGCGGCGCACCATCGTGCGGGCGCTCTCGTCGCGGGCGCAGGTCGTCGCGTCCCCGTAGGCGCAGGCGACGCCCGGCGACGGCGGCACGATCACCGGCCACGCGCCGGTCAGCCGGCCGAGCGCGTTCGCGTGCAGCGGGCCGGCGCCGCCGAACGACATCAGCGCGAAGTCGCGCGGGTCGAAGCCCTGCTGGACGCTGATCAGCCGCAGCGCGCCCAGCATGTTCTCGTTGACGATGTCGATGATCCCCGCCGCCGCGGCCTCCACGCTGGGCAGGCCCATCGCCTCGGCGACGCCGCTCACCGCCTTGCGGGCGGCCTCGACGTCCAGCTCGATCTCGCCGCCGGCGAGCTGCGTCGGCAGGTAGCCGAGGACGACGTTGGCGTCGGTGACCGTGGGTTCGGTGCCGCCCGCGCCGTAGGCGGCCGGGCCGGGGTCGGCGCCCGCCGACTGCGGCCCGACGCGCAGCGCCTTGGTCAGCTCGGGGACGTGCGCGATGGAGCCGCCGCCCGCGCCGACGCTGCGGACGTCCACGCTGGTGGCCCGGACGGTCAGGTCGCCGACGCTCGTCTCGCGGCCGATCCGGGGGCGTCCGCCGAGGACCAGCGCCACGTCCGTGGACGTCCCGCCCATGGCGAGGGTGAGGAAGGCGCGGTGCCCGGCCTGCTCGGCGAACCACGCCGCGCCGGTCACGCCGCCCGCCGGGCCCGACAGCAGCAGCGCCACCGGGTCCTCGGCCGCCTTGGCCGCCTGGGTCAGGCCGCCGTCGCTGCGCAGCACCGACAGCGGCGCCGCGATCCCGCTGCCGGTCAGCGACCGGTCGAGGTTGCTCACATACCGGGAGACCTCGGGCTGCACGTAGCTGTTCGCCACGGTCGTGACGGTCCGCTCGTACTCCCGCATCTCCGGCAGGACGTGGCTGGACAGCGACACGGGGACGCCGGGCAGCTCCTCGGCCGCCAGCTCCGCGACCCGCCGCTCGTGCTCGTCGTTCGCGTACGAGTTGATCAGCGAGATGGTGAGCGCCTCGATGCCCGCCCCGGCGAGCCGGCGCAGCTCGGCGCGGGCGCGGTCCTCGTCCAGCGGGGTGACGACCGATCCGTCCGCGGCGATCCGGCCGGGGATCTCGACGGTGTGCTCCAGCCGGGCGAGCGGCTCGGGCTTCGGCCAGATGATCCAGCCGGCCAGCCCGCCCGGCACGAACGACCGGGCGATCTGCAGCACCTGCCGGAACCCCTGGGTGGTGACCAGGCCGACCCGCGCTCCCCTGCCCTGCAGGATCGCGTTCGTCGCCACCGTCGTGCCGTGCAGCACGTGCCCCACTTGGGACAGCTCGATCCCGGCGTCCCGGCACACCTTGCGGATGCCGTTGAGGACGCCTTCGGACTGGTCCGCCGGAGTGGACGCGGTCTTGGCGCGGTGGCTGACGCCGGTCTCCTCGTCCACCAGCAGCACGTCGGTGAACGTGCCTCCTACATCGACGCCTAGGCGATAACCCATGCCGGCCTCCCGGTGCCGTGCGTGTTCAGATGGCCCTGCTTCTAGATGGCTCCGCGCTCGGCCAGCGCGGCGATCTCGTCTTCTCCGATGTCCAGGAGGCCGCCGTAGACCTCCCTGTTGTGCTCGCCGAGCGCCGGGCCGGGGTGCCGCACCGACCCGGGCGTCTCGCTGAGCCTGGGGAACGCGTTGTGCATCGGGAGCTCACCGAAGTCGGGGTGGACGAGCCGCACGATCGCCTCGCGGGCGGCGAAGTGCGGGTCGTCGAACATGTCCTTGGCGGTGTAGATGCGCCCTGCCGGGACGCCGCCCGTGTGGAGGGTCTCCAGGAGGGCTTCGGTGTCGAGGGTCGCCGACCAGGCGGAGATCAGCTCGTCCAGTTCGGCCATGTTCCGGCCCCGGTCGGCGTGCCCGGCGAAGCGCGGATCGTCCGCCAGCTCGGGACGTCCCATCGTCTTGGCGAGCCGTCCGAACACGGTGTCCTGGTTGGCGGCGATCAGGATCATCTCGCCGGACGCGGTCGGGTACACGTTGCTCGGCGACACGTTCGGCAGCACCGACCCGGTGCGTTCGCGCTGGTAGCCGGCCACGGCCCACTCGGGCAGCAGCGACTCCATCATCGCCAGCACCGCCTCGTAGATCGCCGAGTCGACGATCTGGCCACGTCCGGTGTTGTTCCGGTGGTGGACGGCGACGAGCGCGCCGATCGTGGCGAACACCGCGGCGAGCGAGTCGCCGAGCGAGATCCCGGCGCGGGACGGCGCGTTGCCCGGATCGCCGGTCACGTACCGGATGCCGCCCATCGCCTCACCGATCGACCCGTACCCGGCGCGCGGCGCGTACGGGCCGCTCTGCCCGAAACCGGACACGCGGACGAGGATCAGCCCCGGGTTCGCCTCGCGCAGGCTGTCGAAGTCCAGCCCCCAGCGCTCCAGCGTGCCCGGACGGAAGTTCTCCACGACGATGTCGGCCTGCCCGATGATCCGGCGCGCCAGATCCTGCCCCTCGGCGGTGCGCAGGTTGCAGGTCACCGACTTCTTGTTGCGCGCGACCACCGGCCACCAGAGGGACTTGCCGTGCGGCTTCTCCCGTCCCCACTGGCGCATCGGGTCGCCGGCGCCCGGCGACTCCAGCTTGATCACCTCGGCGCCGAAGTCGCCGAGCAACTGGCCGCAGAACGGGCCGGCGAGCAGCTGCCCCATCTCGACCACGCGCAGATCGGCGAGCGGCCCCCGGACGGCTTCCTGCGCGACGGCTTCCTGCGTTGACATCTAACAAATCCTCGTTTCGGTCTTTTGTCCTGTGCGCGGCCGACCGCGCTGGTCGGCCTAGTCGTGCCGGCCGTGCCGTTCACGGTTAGCCGTGACGATCGTGCTGTTCGTGGCCAGTCGTGCTGTTCGTGGGTAGTCGTGCTGTTCGGCCTGGTCATGCGGGGTCTTGCGGTTCTTACGGTGGTTCGTGGTGGGCGTGGGCGGCGCGGAGGAGGACGGCCTTCGCGGCGAGGACGTGGGCCCGCATCACCGACTCGGCCCAGGTGCCGTCGGCGGCCCGCAGCGCGGCGACCAGCTCCCGGTGGTGGGCGCAGCTGCGGGTCAGATCGTCCGGCGAGTACCGGTGGAAGGTGCGCATGACCAGCGGGAGCTGCACCACGGCGTTGAGCATCGACACCAGCCGGGTGCTGGCCGCCGCCGCGCGGACGATGCCGTGGAACTCGGCGTTCAGCTCGGCGACCCGGTCCAGGTCCTGGCCGTCGCCGGACGCGGCGGACCGTTCCATGAGGTCGCACAGCTCGGCCATCCGGTCGGTGCCCTTGGGCTCGATCCGGGTGGCGGCGCGGCGGGCGGCGGCGCCCTCCAGCAGCATCCGCAGGTCGTAGATCTCCTCCAGGTCCTCCGGCGTCCAGTCGGGGACGCGGGCGCCGCGGTGCGGCAGGACCTCGACGAGGCCCTCGACCTCCAGCCGGCGCAGCGCCTCGCGGACCGGCGTCCGGCTGGAGCCGGTCCGCTCGGCCAGCTCGGCCTCGCCGAGCCGCGCCCCGGGCGGGTGGACGCCGTCCAGGATGTCGGCGCGCAGCCGTGTGTACACACGGTCCACGGCACGGACCATCCGAACCTCCCCGTTCGGTCGATTGCATGCAAGATAAGCATTTCGATCGCTTGACACAAGGGTCTTGCCTGACCGATTCTGCAGTACATCCACCGATTGCATACAAGGGAAGGTCGATGGCGAGCGTCGAACTGATCGAGGTCGGCCCTCGGGACGGGCTGCAGAACGAGGCCGCGATCCTGCCCACCGCCGACAAGGTGCGGCTGATCGAGCGGAGCGTCGCCGCCGGGCTGCGGCGGATCGAGGCGGTCAGCTTCGTGAACCCGAAGCGCGTCCCGCAGATGGCGGACGCCGAGGCCGTGATGGAGCGGCTGCCCCGGCCCGAGGGCGTCCGCTATGCCGGGCTCGTCCTGAACCCGCGCGGGCTCGACCGCGCGCTCGCCACCGGCGTGGACGAGGTCAACGTCGTGGTCGTGTCCACCGACGAGTTCAGCCGGCGCAACCAGGGGGTCTCGGTCGAGGAGGGGGTGGCGAACTGGGCGCGGATCGCCGCCGACGCGCGCGCCGCCGGCCTCTTCCGCACCGTCACGATCGCCGCCTCGTTCGGCTGCCCGTTCGAGGGCGAGGTGCCGGCCGAACGCGTCCTCGACCTGGTGCGGCGGGTGGCCGAGAGCGAGCCCGACGAGATCGCGCTGGCCGACACGATCGGCGTCGGCGTCCCCGCGCAGGTGCGGACGCTGCTGGCCGGCGCCGCCGAGATCGCGCCCGGCGTCCCGCTGCGCTGCCACTTCCACAACACGCGCAACACCGGTTACGCCAACGCGCTCACCGCGCTCGACCACGGCGTGAGCGCGCTGGACGCGAGCACCGGCGGCTTCGGCGGCTGCCCGTTCGCGCCCGCCGCGACCGGCAACATCGCGACCGAGGACCTCCTCTACGCGCTTGATCGCATGGGCGTCGCCACGGGCGTCCGGATGGCGCCGGTGGCGGAGACGGCGGCGTGGCTGGGCGAGCGGCTCGACAGCCCGGTGCAGGCCCTGCTCGGCCGCGCCGGTCCCTTCCCCTAGCGGGTCACCACGCGGCGGCTGCACTGTCCCGGTGCAGGAACTCCATCCGGTTGCCGAGGTTGTCGAAGGCGAAGAAACGGCGATGACCTGGGAAATTGTCGTCCCAGGTCACCTCGACACCGTGCTCGGCCAGCCGCTCGGCCAGCCCGTCCAGGTCGCCGACCCGGATGCCGGGGTGGGCCTTGCGCGCCGGACGGAAGTCCGGCTCGACGCCCAGATGGATCTCCACGCCGTCCGCGCGCACCCACAGCCCGCCCCGCGCGGCCAGCTCCGGCGGCTTCGTGATCTCGCGCATCCCTAACGCGTCCACGTAGAACGCCCGGCAGTCGTCCTCGCTGCCGGGCGGGATGGCGAGCTGCACGTGGTGCAGCCCGAAGGTGAACGGCGTCTCGTGGTCCGGCCCGTATCCCCGCGCTGAGATCTCAGTCATGGATCACATCATCGCGCGGGTGAAGTAGACGCGGATAGTGGTGCCGCCGGGGCCGGTGTGGACGCGGACGAGGTCGGCGAGCTTGTGCACGAGCAGCAGCCCCCGCCCGCCGACCGAGTCGGGCGGGACGGGACGCCGGCCGGCCAGCGGATCGTCGATGTGCCCGGCGTCGCTGACCTCGATGATCAGATGGGTGGCGTCCCGCCAGAGGCACAGCTCGCCCTCGCCGCCGCCGTGCTCGACGGAGTTGGCGGTCAGCTCGCTGGCGACGAGCTCGGCGTCCTGCACCCGGTCCTCGCCGAGCCCGGCCGCGGTGGCGCACTGCACGACCATCGCCCGCACCACCTTCAGCGTGCGCATGTTGAACCGCAGCCGCCGCGGCCGGTCGGGCGTCCCGGCGGCGGGCGGCGCCCCCAGACCGGGGTGATCGCCGACGCGCTCTCCGCTGCCGGTCATGACCGTCCCTCCACCGCACTCGCTGCCCTACGGCATCCTGAATGGTACCGACTGCGCGCGGACGGCATGGCCCGCTTCCCCTGGATCTTCCCTGGTCACCGCGAGTTGAACGACCGCGCCCGGCCAATCGGGAGCGGACGGGGCGATATGTCCGTCCTAGACTGGTTGATCGTGATCTAATCCCGCCGGGAGGTCCGTACTGTGGACGACGAGACCGTGGACGGCACCACGCCCAGCGTGGCCCGGATGTACGACTACTTCCTCGGCGGCAAGGACAACTACGCCGCCGACCGCGCCGCCGCCGAGAAAGTGCTGGAGGCGCTGCCCACGGTCGAGGGCGTGGCCCGCGCGAACCGCGCCTTCCTGCAGCGGGCCGTCCGCTTCGTCGCGGGCCGGGGCGTCGACCAGTTCCTGGACGTCGGCACCGGGCTCCCCACGCAGGGCAACGTCCACGAGACCGCCCGGACGGTCCGCCCGTCGGCCCGGGTCGTATACGTCGACAACGACCCGATGGTCATCGTGCACGCGCGTGCCCTGACGGCCACCGACACGCGGACCTCGATCGTCCACGCCGACGTTCGTTCACCCGACGCGATCCTCGACGCCGCACGCGACCTGCTCGACCTCTCGCGCCCGGTCTGCCTGCTGTTCGTCGCCGTCCTCCACTTCCTCCCCGACGCCGAGGACCCGGCGGGCAACATGCGGCGGCTGATCGACGCGGTGCCGCCCGGCAGCCACGTCATCGTCTCCCACGCGGCGGCAGAGGAGCAGCGCAACCGCAACGTCGGCGACACCTACCGCTCCCAGTCGGCCAGCGCGCCCCTGGTCGCCCGGACCCGCGACCAGGTCGCCGCCCTCCTCGACGGCCTCACCGTCCTGGACCCGGGAGTCGTACCGCTGCACGAGTGGCGCCCGGACGGCGGCGAATACGTCACCGACGCCGGCTGGACGGCCGTGGCCCGCAAGGACTGACGCGTTCGCGGGACTTTCGTCCCCTCCCCCAGGGGCGAACGCCCGGTGGGACGCCGCTCCGCCGCGAGGTTCTCTCGATGGGAGACCCCAGGGGAGTTGACGATGCACCGGATGAACGCGCTCGACGCCGGGATGTTCTTCGCCGAGAACGGCACGACACCGCTCCAGATCGGGACCGTCAGCGTGTTCGAGGGCCCGGCGCCCGAGTACCCGGAGCTGGTGCGGGAGATCTTCGCCCGGCTCCGGCTCGCGCCGCGCTGCCGGCAGCGCGTCCGGACCGTCCCGTTCAACCTCGCGCACCCGGTCTGGGTGGACGACGTGCACTTCACCATGGAGGACCACGTCCGGCACACGGCCGTCGCGCCGCCCGGCGGGCCGGCGGAGCTGCACGATCTGGCGAGCCGGCTGCTCGGCCGGCGGCTGGACCTCACCCGGTCGCCATGGGAGGTGTGGCTGGTCGAGGGTCTGCCAGACGGCCGCTGGGCGCTGATCTCCAAGGTGCACCACTGCATGGTCGACGGGATCGCCGGCATCGACCTGCTGGCCGTCCTCCTCGACACCGACCCCGACTGGACGCCCGCCGACCCGCACGCATGGACGCCCGCCCCGGAGCCGTCCACCCGCGCGGTTCTCCGGGACGGCCTGGCGGACGGCCTCAAGGGCTTCGCCGGCCAGGCGACCCGGCTGTTCACCCCGGTCCTGCGCGACTCGGTCGCCACCGCGAAGGCCGTCCCCGCCTACGCGAGCCGCCTCCTGAACTCGGGGACGTCTTCCCTGAACGGCCCGACCGTTGTTTCGCGCCGCTGGTCCCGGGCCCACGCCGGGATGGACGAGATCGACACCATCCGGCGCGCGTTCGGCGGATCGGTCAACGACGTGGCGCTGGCCGCGGCCGCGTCCGGCTTCCGTGACCTGCTGGCCGCCCGCGGCGCACTCACCTCCTCCTCGGTCGTGCGCACCCTGGTGCCGGTCTCCGTCCGGTCGACCGGCGAGCGCGGGGAGCTGTCGAACCGGGTGTCGGCGCTGCTCTGCGACCTGCCGTGCGGCGAGGACGACCCGCTGCGCCGCCTCCAGTCGATCCGCGACCAGATGGACGGGCTGAAGAGCAGCGGCCAGGCCGCCGGCGCCGACTCGTTCGTCCGGCTCGCCGGCGGCGCGCCCGGCCTGCTGGCCGCGGCCGCCCGCACCGCGCTGCGGCTGCGGCAGCCGCTGATCCACACGATCGTCACCAACGTCCCCGGCCCGCCGTTCCCGCTGTACTCGATGGGGCGGCGGATGCTGGAGATGGACCCCTACATCCCGATCGCCGCCGGCCTGCGCGTCTCGATCGGCGTCGTGTCCTACGACGGCGGCGTGTCATTCGGCGTCACCGGCGACCACGAGGCCGTCCCCGACCTGGGGACGCTCTGCGCGGGCATCCGCGACGGCATCGACGAGCTGCTCAAGGAGGTCCCGTCCGTTCCCGCACACTGGAAGGAGGACCGCACAAGCTCCACCCGTGAGGAGCGGACATGAACCTCAACGCACCCGACCGGACCCTGCGGATAGGCGGCCGTCCGCTGCCGGTCGTCGGCCCCGCCCGGATGTACGTCTGCGGGATCACCCCGTACGACGCGACCCACCTCGGTCACGCCCGCACGTTCGTCTGGGCCGACATCGCCGCCCGCGTCCTGCGGCATGCGGGCGGCGACGTGCGCGTCTGCCGCAACGTCACCGACGTGGACGACGTGCTGAACCAGGCCGCGCACCGGGCCGGCAGCCCCTACGACAGCTTCGCCGCCGTCCAGCAGTACTACTTCGAACGCGACCTCGACACTTTGGGCGTCCACCCCGTCGACCACCAACCGCGTGCGCACAACCACGTCCGGGAGGTCATCAGGCTCGCGCAGGGACTGCTCACGTCCGGCCACGCCTACCTCCAGAACGACACGGTGTTCTTCCACGGCGCGGACGTCCCCCAGCAGGACAATGCGCACGCCCTCCTGGCCGAGTACGGGGACGAACCCGACTCTCCGGACAAGCAGCACCCGTTCGACGTCGCCGTCTGGCGTCCGTCCCGCTCGGGCGAACCCGCCTGGCCCAGCCCGTGGGGCCCCGGCCGCCCCGGCTGGCACGCCGAGTGCGCCGCGATGGCCATGACGCTCTTCGGCCCGTCCCTCGACCTGCACGCCGGCGGCACCGACCTGCGCTTCCCGCACCACGCCTACGAGTCCGCGATAGCCGAGGCGCTGACCGGCGTGCGCCCCTTCTCCCGGGCCTGGCTGCACGTGGGCATGGTCCTCCGGGACGGCGTGAAGATGGCCAAGTCCACCGGCAACCTGGTGCTGGTCTCCGACCTGGTCCCTGATCATCCGCCGACCGCCATCCGCCTGATGCTGATGACACCCCCGTGGCAGGACGAATGGGACTACACGCCCAACGCCCTGGACGACGCCGCCAGCCACCTGGACGACCTCCGCACCGCCGCAGGCCGCCGCAACGACTCCCCCACCGCGGAAGCAGCAGTGACCGAGGCCCTGCTCAACGATCTGGACGTCCCCACCGCCCTGGCGATCGCCGCCCAGGAAGGCGGCAGCGCCGCTCGCCTGGCCATGCAAACCCTCGCCCTCGCCTAACGGCGGCGGCGCGGACGTGCCGCGGGGGCGGTCGGCGAACGACCGGCCCCGGGCGGGCTCAGGCGTCTACGGCCTCACGGGGCCTCGCCGGACTCCACCGCGACCTCGGTGTCGCCGTCGAGCCCTGCGTCCTGCGCATCAGCCGCATCGCGTTGACGATGACCACCAGCACCGATGCCTCGTGGACGAGCATGCCGGCCGACATCGTCACCCCGCCGGCGAAGACACCGCCCAGCAGCAGCACCACGGTGATCAGGGCGATGGAGATGTTCTGCCGCATCACGTTCACGGTGCGCTTGGCGAGGCTGATGGACTCCGGCAGCTTGAGCAGGTTGTCGCCCATCAGGGCGATGTCCGCCGTCTCCACGGCCACGGCCGAGCCGGCCGCGCCCATCGCCACGCCGATGTCCGCGGTCGCCAGCGCCGGGGCGTCGTTCACGCCGTCCCCGACCATGGCCACCGTGTGCCCCTCGCGCTGCAGCTCCGAGACCGCGTCCAGCTTGTCCTCGGGCAGCAGGGACGCGCGGACCTCGTCGATCCCGGCCGCCCGACCGATCGACTCGGCCACCAGCCGCGTGTCGCCGGTGAGCATGACGACCTTCTCGACACCGGCCGAGTGCAGCCGGGCGACCATCCGGGCGGCGTCCGCACGGACCCGGTCGGCCACCGCGACGACACCGGCCACCGTCCGGCCGACCGCCACGATCATCGGGGTCTTGCCCTCCGCGGCCAGGCCGCGGGCGGCCTCGGCGGCCCCCGCGTCGTCGGTGACGCCGTACTGCTCCAGCAGCGCCGGGTTGCCGATCAGCACCCGCCGCCCGCCGACATCGGAGACGATGCCCTTGCCGGGCACCGGGGTGACGGTGCCGGGAACGCCCACCGGTGCCACGCCCTCCGCGCGGGCGGTGTCCAGGATGGGACGCGCGAGCGGGTGCTCGGAGCCGGCCTCGGCGGCCGCGGCCCAGCGCAACAACTCGGTCCGATCCAGAGCCGGATCGAGGACCACGACGTCGGTCAGTTCCGGCCGGCCCTCCGTCAGCGTGCCGGTCTTGTCCACGGCGACCGCCGAGATCTTCGCGGACGTCTCCAGGTACTCCCCGCCCTTGATCAGGATGCCGTCGCGGGCCGCGCGCCCGATACCGGCCACGATCGCCACCGGGATGGAGATCACCAGGGCGCCGGGGCAGCCGATGACCAGCAGGGTCAGGGCCAGCACGACGTCCCCGGAGAGCAGGCCCGCCACCAGGGCCAGCATCATCACGCCGGGCGTGTACCACTTCGAGAAGCGGTCGATGAACGTCTGCGTCCGGGCCTTGGCGTCCTGTGCCTCTTCCACGCGGTGGATGATCCGGGCCAGGGTGGTGTCCGCGCCGATGCCGGTGGCCAGCACCTGCAGGAAGCCGCCGCGGGAGACGGTGCCGGCGAAGACCGCGTCCGACTTCGCCTTCTCCACCGGGATGGACTCCCCGGTGATGGACGCCTCGTCGACGGCGCCGGTGCCCGCGACGACCTGACCGTCCACGGGAACCTTGGCGCCGTTCTTGACCAGCACGATCTCGCCCATCCGCACCTGCGCGGCCGGGACCTCCCGCTGCTCGCCGTCGCGGAGGACGACGGCGGTGTCCGGGGCGACGGCGACCAGTTCGGCCAGCGCCGACCTGGTCTTGTTCAGCGTGGCCGCCTCCAGTGCGTGGCCGATGGCGAACAGGAAGGTGACCGCCGCCGCCTCCCAGAAGTTCCCGATGATCACGGCACCGACCGCCGCGACCGACACGAGCAGGTCGATGCCGACCGTCCGCGCACGGACCGCCTTGACCACGATGTCGCGGCCGGCCACGACCGCCGCCGCGAGCATCAGCAGATCCGAGAGCATGAACTCCGCGGAATGCGCACCGGCATCGACCCACCACTGAGGAGTCACGACCGGGTTCACCCCGGCCACCGACCCCGCAAGAACGGAAACAACAATGAGAATGCCGGAGACAATGGGAACGAACCATTTGCTGTAGACCCATTGCTGAGCCCTGTTCACGGCATACGCCTTTCTACGATGAGGACTCCGGACGACCCGGGGAACCCGGGCCGTCCGGCGGAGGTCAGAAGGCCGACGGAGCGGCCTCGTACCCGGCCTTGGCGACGGCCGCGACCAGGTCGCCCACGGAGACCTTCCCCGCATCGTGAACGACCTCGATGCGGGCGGAGGCGAAGTAGACCTTCACGCTCTCGACACCGTCGAGCCGGCCGACCCGCTTCTCGATCTTGTCCACACACGACGGGCAGGAAAAACCCTCGGCCCGAAGAACAGTGCGCGTTGTAGTGGCGTTCACTTTCCCTACCTCCCGATGCTCGATTCCTATCTCCAACCCCATTTCCGGGGTTCGATACTCACCGTACGAAGCACCGGAGGAAACCTCCTTGACGTACATCAAGCCCGCCATCAGGCAGAATCAGAAGGCATGCGTACTCTGCCGCTGCGGGAGATCCACCGGGACGATGCCAGTTGCGTGCGCCGCGTGCCGCTCTTCTCCGGGCTGACACCCGAGCAGCAGGACCTGGTGGGAACACTGGCGCACCCCGTGATGCTCACCCACGGCGAGCTGGTCTACAGCGCCGGAGAACGATCGGGACGGCTGGCCGTGGTGCACAGCGGCCAGATCAAGCTCAGCCGCACCCTACCCAGCGGCCGCCACCGGCTCCTGCGCGTCGCGGAGGCAGGCGAGACACTGGGCGAGCACGGTTTCCTCACAGGAGACGCAACGGTCGAGGAGGCCGAGGCACTGACCGACGCACAACTCTGCGTGTTCTCCCACGACGACCTCACCAAGCTCGTGACCGACTACCCCCGCATCGCCATGCGAATGCTACGCAGCCTGGGCGAGCGACTAGCGGAAGCCGAAAGGCGCCTGACCCTGAGCACCCTCGACGTCGACATCCGACTAGCCGACTACCTCCTACTACAACCACTACTACCCGCCGACCACCCGCAGGTACGGCTACCACTGAGCAAAAAGCACATAGCCTCACTACTCGGCACCACCCCAGAATCACTGAGCCGAGCTCTATCCCGCCTAGTACGGCAGTCGTAGAACGTGATCTCGTCATTGGCGGTTGAGGCGGGTTCGGTAGTGGAACCAGCGGGCGCGGGCTTGGTGGCGTCGTCGCCAGGTGTGCCAATGCAGGTGGTGTTCGAGGCTGTGCCAGGTGTGGATGAGTAGGTTGACCAGGCGTTTCACTTCGGCGACGGTGAGCGGGATCAGCCCTGGATCGGCCGGTGGTGCCTGGTTGGGTCTGGTCGGCGGGGGCGCGAGGCCATCGTTGGTGCGTGCTTGGGCGGCGGTAACGGCGACCACGGCGAGGGCGGCCATGGCCAGCACGAGGTGGCGCAGCAGCGCGGGATAGGTCCGGACCTGCGAGTGGTCCAGGCCGAAGGCGTCCTTGCCGACCTGGAAGTCCTCTTCCACGGGCCAGCGGCGTCCGGCGACCTTGATCAGCGTCCGCAGCGTCACCGGCCGGCCCTCGGGGACGAAGCACAGGTAGAACGCCAGCTCGCGGACACCTTTGGCGTTGGGGACCAGGCTGCGGCGGACCAGCAGGTGACGGCGGGGGGCGGCGGTGCCGACCCAGGCCCAGGCGTACCGGCGTCCGCCTTTGGATCCGGCTCCGCAGGAGTCGATGACCCAGTCGGAGGCGATCAGTGTCTTCAGGACGCTGTCGGCCCGGGCCGTGGTGACGGGGCTGAGTGCGATGCGGGTCGACTTGGCGATCCCGAGCACGTACCCGGTGTCGACCTGGTCCGATTCCAGCCAGGCGCGCAGGCCCGGGTCGCGGCCGTAGACCTCGTCGCCGGTCACCCAGCCCGGGAGCCGACCCTCGGCGTGCAGGTCGGCCAGGACCTGCC
>NZ_JABXFD010000432.1 GCF_013372625.1 Actinomadura sp. BRA 177 | reverse complement strand
GAGAGGTGAATAGAGGACAGCCATGGTGGCGGGGCCGGGCGGTTCCTAGCGTCGAAGGCATGATCGGAATGATGAACGCGGCGTCCGGGGACGGGCCCGCCGGCGGGATCGCCGGGTGGGCGACCGACCTGATGGACAAGCTCGGCGCACCCGGCGCCGGGCTGGCGATCGCGCTGGAGAACCTGTTCCCGCCGCTGCCGAGCGAGGTGATCCTCCCGCTCGCCGGGTTCACGGCCGCGCAGGGCCGGATGAGCCTGGTCGCGGCGCTCGTGTGGACGACGGTCGGGAGCGTCGTCGGCGCGCTCGCCCTCTACGGGATCGGGGCGCTGATCGGCCGGGACCGGATCCGCGCGATCGTGGCGCGGCTGCCGCTGGTCAAGCTCGCCGACCTGGACCGGACGGAGGCGTGGTTCGCGCGGCACGGCACCAAGGCGGTGTTCTTCGGCCGGATGATCCCGATCTTCCGCAGCCTCATCTCCGTCCCGGCGGGGGTGGAGCGCATGCGGATCGTGCCGTTCCTCGTCTGCACCACGCTCGGCAGCCTGCTGTGGAACACGACGTTCGTGCTGGCCGGCTACGGGCTCGGGGACAACTGGCGGACGGTCGAGGAGTACGTCGGCGTCTACTCCAAGGCGGTCGTCGCGGCCGCCGGCCTGGCGGCCCTGGCATGGCTCGCCGTACGTATCGTGAAGGCACGGCAGGCCAAGGACCGGCGGCCGGGGGCGCACCGGGCGGAGACAAGCGAACGTGAGCGAAGCTTCCACTGACGGTATGCGCCGCGGCCCCGGCGCGGTCGTGCGGGCCGCGGCCGGGCTGCTGCTCGGCGCGGTCACGGCCGGTGCGGAACTGGTCCTGCTGGCGGTGGCGGCGCTGCTGATGGCCTACTCCCTGGCGTTCTCGCGCGGGCGGCGGACGGTGCCGGCGGCGGTCGCGGAGGGGGCTGAGCTGCTGACCGAGCTGGAGTGCCGGCGGCTCCGGACGTTCCTGGGCGCGGGACGGACCGTCCAGTACGGGCCGCTGCGGGCGCTCGCGTACCTCGTCCTGCGGGTGCCGGTCGGGCTGCTCGGCGGCCTGATCATGGTGCTGATCGCCTACGGGGCGGCGGTCGCCGTCCGGCTCGGGGCCGGCTGGTGGATCACCGGCGACTACCTCGACGGCATCCCGCCGGCCTGGTGGATCGTCCTCTACACCGCCGTCGCGGGCGCGGTGCTGCTGTTCCTCGCCGTCCAGGGCCTGGTCGGGGTCGTGGCGCTGGAGCGGGCCGTGGCGCGGCGCTGCCTAGGGCCGAGCCCGCTGGAGGAGTACGAGCGCCGCATCGCGCAGCTGTCGGTCAGCCGCGCGCAGGTGGTGGACGCGGTGGACGACGAGCGCCGGCGCATAGAGCGCGACCTGCACGACGGCGTCCAGCAGCGGCTCGTCGCGCTCGGCATGCTGATCGGCCGGGCCCGCCGCGCGGGCGACCACGAGCGTGCGGCGGAGCTGCTGAAGCAGGCGCACGAGGAGTCGCAGCGCGCCCTCGCGGACCTGCGGGAGGTCACCTGGCGGGTGTACCCGGCGGCGCTGGACGGCGAGGGGCTGCGCGCGGCGCTGGAGACGGTGGCGGAGCGGTCCGTGGTTCCGGTGGCGATCGAGTACGACGTGCCGGGCCGCCCGCCGCACGCGGTGGAGACCGCCGCGTACTTCGTCGTCTGCGAGGCCGTCACGAACGCCGCCAAGCACTCCGGCGCCGCGTCCGTGCGGGTCGCCGTGGAAGGGTCCGCGACAATGGTGGGCGTGCGCATCGAGGACGACGGGCGCGGGGGAGCCGACCCGCACGGACGCGGCGCCGG
>NZ_JABXFD010000641.1 GCF_013372625.1 Actinomadura sp. BRA 177 | reverse complement strand
GGCGAGGTGTGGGTCCTGGCGGCCGGCGGCGACGCGGTCCCGGCGTTCGACGTGCTGATGCTCGGCGTGGGCCCGGACGCGCACGTCGCCTCGCTGTTCCCGGGCACGCCGGCGCTGCACGACGAGCGTCCGGTCGTGGCGGTGCGCGACTCCCCCAAGCCGCCGCCGACCCGGATCTCGCTGACGTTCCCGTCCCTGCGCGCCGCACGCGAGGTGTGGGTCCTGGCGGCCGGCGAGTCGAAGGCGGAGGCCGTCCGGCTCGGCCTGTCGGCGGGCACGGAGCTCGTCAAGGCGCCGGTCGCGGGCGCGCGCGGCCGGGAGCGGACCCTGTTCCTGCTGGACAGAGCCGCCGCGTCGGGGTTGCCCGCCTGAGAGAACTCTGAAGAGTCTCCTTGGTTTCGCATGCCTCGCGGTGAACCGTGCATAACCTGAGCACGTGATTATCTTGTGCACCCCTTGATCGGGGCATGACCCGCAGTGCGGGGTCGAGCAGGCGAGCGTGAGGAGTTCTCAGGTGCTCAAGGGTCGGACCGGGACGGCGGGCGCGGCGTTCGCGGCGGCGGTGCTCGTCGCCGTCGCGGGCTGCTCATTCGGCGGCGACGGCGGCAAGGGCGGGGACGGCGGCGGCAAGGCCGCGGAGGCGGTGAAGCTGGCCATCACGCCCGCGACGGGGACGAAGCAGGCGGCGCCCGACAAGCCCGTCACCGTCACCGCGGACAACGGCAAGCTGACCAGCGTGACCCTCACCTACGGGAAGAAGGGCAGCAAGGCGCAGGGCAAGCTGGCGGGCGACGGGACGTCGTGGAGGTCGGCGTGGACGCTGCGGCCGTCCACGACGTACACGGTCACCGCGAAGGGCACCGGCGCGGACGGCAAGGAGGTCACCTCCACCTCCACGTTCACGACGCTGACGCCGCAGAAGAAGCTGAAGTCGGGCATGTCGCCGCTGGACGGGGAGACCGTCGGTGTCGGCATGCCGGTGCAGCTGCTGCTGTCCCGGCCGGTGAGCACCAAGGCCGGGAAGGTCGCGGTGGAGAAGGCCCTCGAAGTCCGGATGTCCGAGCCGGTCGAGGGCGCCTGGTACTGGATCAGCGACAAGGAGGTCGACTTCCGGCCCCGCGAGTACTGGCCGTCCGGGCAGAAGGTGAAGGTCATCGCGCACCTGGCGGGGCTGAAGGTCGGCGACGGCACGTACGGCGTGCAGGACCGCAGCGCGAGTTTCACCGTCGGCGACCGGCACATCACCACGATCGACGCCAAGAAGCACCGCGCGACGGTGACCGACGGCGGCAAGACCGTGCGGACGATGAAGGTCAGCCTCGGCAAGCCGGGCCACGACAGCTACAGCGGGACCATGATCGCCCAGGAGAAGGCGAAGGACATCATCATGGACTCCGCGACCACCGGCGACCCCGGCGAGTACCGGATCCCGACGAAGTGGAACGTCCGCCTCACCTACAGCGGGACGTTCGTCCACTCGGCGCCGTGGTCGACGGACGCGCAGGGCAACGACAACGTCAGCCACGGGTGCGTGAACGCCTCCCCCGGCGACGCCAAGTGGTTCTACGACTTCACGAACCGGGGCGACATCGTCAAGGTGACCGGGACGTCGCGCAAGCTGCAGTTCGGCAACGGCCCGACGCCGTGGGCGAAGTCCTGGGAGGGCTGGCTCGAAGGCAGCGCCACCGGCAAGCCGGTGACGGGCCTGCCGCTCAAGTGACCGGTACCCCGGGTCGTGTGCCCGGGGCGATCAAGGGCAGACTTGGTGCCATGCAGAAGCTCTCGTTGGACGCACAGGTACGGGACCATCTGAAGCGCGCCGCGGCCGCCTCGACCGGGCGCAGCGCCGACACCGTCTACGGCGGGCATGAGCGCGTCCTGCGCCAGACGCTCGTGGCCCTGACGGCGGGCACGTCGCTGTCGGAGCACGAGAACCCCGGCGAGGCGACCATCCACGTCCTGCACGGGCGGGTCCGGCTGCTGGCCGGGGAGCACCACTGGGACGGGATGGCCGGCGACCTGCTGATCATCCCGGAGGCGCGGCACAGCCTGGAGGCGCTGGAGGACGCCGCGGTCCTGCTCACCGTCGCCAAGACCGGCTGACCGGGCGCGCCGGGCCGGGGCGGGCCCGGCCCGGTCTACGGCTCGGCCCGGTCTACGGCTCGTCGCGGCGCAGGTGCGCGAGGCAGGCGCCGGGTTCGGCGAACGGCTCCAGCCGGTCGGCCTCGACCGGCGCGTCCAGCTCCTTCAGCGCGCCCTGCATGAGGCCGAGGTGGACGTCGCAGACCAGCGGCCCGTATTCCTCGGCGAGCTCCAGGAACGGGCAGTGCCGCAGCCGGATGAGGTCGCCGTCGGGCCGGGGGGCGAAGTCCAGGTCGTCCAGCAGGGCGGTGAGCCGGTCGGCGGCCTCCTCGCCGGTCACCCGCTGGAACGGCGGCGGCCGGTCGACCAGGAAGCGGCCCCACTCGCGGCCCGCCTGCGCGGCGCTCTCCCGGGCGGCGGGCCCTTCGGAGGCCAGCCGGCTGAGCAGGATCTGGGCGAGCAGCCGGTAGCCGCGGGCGCCGCCGCGGTCCATGCCGGGGCGCGGGGTGTAGACGGTGCGGGGGCGGCCGGGCCCGGACGGCTGCTCGGCGGTCCGCTCGACGGTGCCCTCGGCGGTCAGCGCGTCCAGGTGGAACCGGGCGGTGTTGGCGTGCACACCGAGCCGCTCGGCGACCTCGGCGACGCCCAGCGGGGCGCCGGCGTCGCGCAGGATGTCCAGGACCTCCTGGCGGCGGGTACGTTCGGTGGCCATGCCGCTCACCCCTCCCCCGCCGGCGGCTGGGCCGCGATCAGCGGATGGTCGCGGTCGAGCGCGCCCAGCTTGGACGCCCCGCCCGGCGAGCCGAGGTCGTCGAAGAACTCGGCGTTGGCCCGCGTGTAGTCCGTCCAGCGATCCGGCAGGTCGTCCTCGTAGTAGATGGCCTCGACGGGGCACACCGGCTCGCACGCGCCGCAGTCGACGCACTCGTCCGGGTGGATGTACAGCGCGCGCGCACCCTCGTAGATGCAGTCGACCGGGCACTCGTCGACGCACGCCAGGTCCTTGACGTCGACGCAAGGCTCGGCGATCACATAGGTCATGACGCGCTCCTCCTGCTCGGACACGTTTCTAACAGTCTCACATGTAATAATAATAGAACAGGGAGAGAAAGGGGTGACCATGCCAGACGTCTTCATCCAGGCGACCGAGACCGACCCCGCCGTGCGGGCCGCGGCCGTCGTCCGCCACATCCACGACCGGCTGCGCAACCGGCTGGCCGCGCTCGCCGACCACGAGCCCGGCATCGTGGCCGGGTTCTGCGCCGGCGAGCTGCGCCGTCACCTCGCCGCCGCCGACGAGGCACTCTACGCCCCCGCGGCGGGCGCGCCGGAGACCAGGCTGCTCGTCCGGGCGATGCGCACCACCGCGGCCGAGATCGAGCGGCGCATCGGCGTGCTGGACCCGTCCGGCCACCCGGCCGCGTTCGCCCGCAACATCGGGTCGGTGCTCGCCGTCCACCTCCCCGTGGAGGAGACCGTCCTGCTGCCGGCCCTCGCCGAGCTGCCCGGCGCCGACCTCGGGCTGCTGGTCGCCGACCTGCAGACGCTGCTGGACGGCGGGAAGCTGGAGCAGCCGGACGAGATCGACGTGCGGGAGATCCCGCGCGGGCAGAAGCATCCGCGCATCTTCGCACGCTTCGCCCGGCTCGCGCCCGGCGAGTCGTTCGCGCTGGTCAACAACCACGACCCGAAGCACCTGCGGCGCGAGTTCGACGCCGCCCATCCGGGGGCGTTCACCTGGGAGTACGAGGAGAGCGGGCCGGAGCGCTGGCGGATCCGCATCGGCCGCCCCGCCTGACACCGCGCGGCCCCCGCGCCTGCCGACCAAAGTCGACGGCCCCGCTACCTGCGGCCACTGACCTGGGCGGACGGCGTGGCTACCGTTGGACGCGTGGAACTCTTCCGGCGGTCATGGCGCGAATGGCTCGGCGACCTCGGCGCCACCGGCGCCGCAGTGCTGCTCGGCTGGGTACTGCTCCGGGGGACGGTGGAGGACCTGCCCGCCGGCGAGACGATCTCGGTCCCCCGGGACATGCTGGCCGGCGGTGTGACGTGCGTCCTCCTCCTGCTGTTCCGGCGTCGGTACCCGGTGGCCCTCGCGGTGGTGATGATCTTCGCGCAGTGGGCGGCGACGTCCGCGCTCGGCACGGCCGCGATCGCGATGTACTCGCTCGCCATGCTGCGCCCCTGGCGGATCGCGCTGCCGATCGCCGGGGCGAGCCTGGCGCTGATCATCCTGCTGTTCCGGGTGCTGTCGGCCGAGCCGGACTTCCGCGAGGGCGCCATCCTGTTCGCGCTGATCTACGCGGTGCTGGTCACGACGGGGATGCTCGTCCGGTCGCAGCGGCAGCTCATCGCCTCGCTGCGGGAGCGGGCCCGCGCCGCCGAGACCGAGCAGCGGCTGCGGGTCGAGGAGGCGCGGCTGCTGGAGCGCGAGCGGATCGCCCGGGAGATGCACGACGTCCTCGCGCACCGCATCTCGCTGCTGGCCGTGCACGCGGGCGCGCTGGAGTACCGCCCGGACATGGCCGCCGACCAGCGCGAGGCCGCCGGGGTCATCCGGCAGAGCGCCTACGAGGCGATGGAGGACCTGCGGGAGGTGATCGGCGTGCTGCGGCACGACGCGCCGGGCGCCGATCCGGAGCGCCCGCAGCCGACGCTCGCGGACGTGGCGGCGCTCGTGCGGGAGTCGCGGCGGGCCGGCGGGCGGGTCACGCTGGCGGAGAACGTCCCCGAGCCGGGCCGCGTCCCGGACCGCGTCGGGCGGCACGCCTACCGGATCGTCCAGGAGGGGCTGACCAACGCCCGCAAGCACGCGCCGGACGCCGAGGTCACCGTGTCGCTGGACGCCGGAGCCGACCTGGACATCGAGATCGTCAACGCGGTGCCGCCCGGTCCGTCCGCGCCGTCGCTGCCGGGCTCGGGCGCGGGGCTCGTCGGGCTCGCCGAGCGGGTCGCGCTGCTCGGCGGGACGCTGGAGCACGGCCGCACCCCCGGCGGCCGGTTCCGGCTGCGCGCCCGCCTGCCGCTGGGGAACGCGCATGTCCCCGGGACCGGCGGGAAGGGTGACGTCCATGGCGAACTCCTCTGACCGACCCGCCCTGGAAGAACTCGACCGCGCCGAGTGCCTGCGGCTCATCGCCGGCGGCGTCATCGGCCGGGTCGCGTTCGACGACGGCGAGGGGCCGACGGTCATCCCGGTGAACTACGCCGTCGACGGCGACGCCGTGATCTTCCGGACGTCGGTGTCCGGCCGGCTGAACCGCAGCCTGCTGACGTCGGTGGTCGGCGGGGAGGTGCGGGCCGCGTTCCAGGTCGACCGGATCGACGAGTCCGACCATGCCGGCTGGAGCGTGCTGCTGCGCGGCGGCGCCCATCCGCTGTCGGACGAGGAGAAGGAGAAGGCCGCCCAGGTCGAGCCGTGGCCCGGCGGCGACCGCGAGGCGTGGTTCCGGCTGTCGGCGCTGGAGGTCAGCGGCCGCCGCCTGCACGGGACCTGACCGGCCAATAGGGTGGCGGGATGGACTCCCCGCCCGTCCGCGTGCTGATCGTGGACGACGACGCGCTCGTCCGCGCCGGCCTGTCGATGATGCTGGCGAACGCCGGCGACCTGGAGGTGGTCGCGGACGTCGCCGACGGCGCCGAGGTGGTCGCCGCCGTCAACCAGCACCGGCCCGACGTCGTGCTGATGGACATCCGGATGCCCCGGCTGGACGGGCTCGCGGCGACCGAGCTGCTGCGCGCGCGCCGCGAGCCGCCCGAGGTCATCGTCCTGACGACGTTCGACACCGACGACCACATCCTGCGGGCGATGCGCGCGGGCGCGAGCGGCTTCCTGCTGAAGCACACCCCGCCGCCGGAGATCATCCGCGCGATCCGGCAGGTCGCGGCCGGTGAGCCGATGATGTCGCCGGCGGTGCTGCGCAAGATGATGTCCTACCTGGCCGAGAGCGGCGCCGACCCGCGCCGCGACCGCGCCCGCGAGCTGCTGGCCCGGCTCAGCGAGGGCGAGCGCGCGGTGGCCGCCCTCGTCGGGCGCGGCCGGACCAACAGCGAGATCGGCAAGGAGCTGTCGCTGAGCGTCGCCACCGTGAAGGCCTACGTGTCGCGGCTGCTCACGAAGCTGGATCTGAACAACCGGGTGCAGGTCGCGCTGCTCGTCCACGACGCCACCCTCGACGACTAGCGTTCCCGGGGCGCCAGCGGGACGTCCTTCAGCAGCAGCGCCGCCGCGAGGCCGGCGACGAGGACGGGCAGCGCGGCCACGAAGACGCCGGAGAACGCGTCCGCGAAGGCGGCGGCGACGGCGTCCCGGACGGGTCCGGGCAGCGTGGCCAGGACCTCGGGGCGGACGGCGTCGGCGAACGCGGGGACCCGCCCGTCCGGGACGCGCCGGACGATCTCCTCGGCGAACCGGTTCGTCACGATCGCGCCGAACACGGCCATCCCGGCGGCGGTGCCGAGCATCCGGGTCGCGAACACGCCCGAGCTGGCCGCGCCCAGGTCCCGCTTCGGCGCGGCGTTCTGCGCGATCAGCACGACGACCTGCTGCGACAGCCCGGCCCCGAACCCGAGGACGGCCATGTAGCAGCCGGCGGTGAACAGGCCCGTACCGGCGTCCATCGTGGCGAGCAGCGCGACGCCGAGCATGCTGATCGCCATGCTGGCCGCCGGGAGCCGGTGGTAGCGGCCGGTGCGGTGGATCTAGCGTCCCGCGCCCATGGAGGCGACCAGCAGCGCGGCCATCATCGGCAGGAGCAGCAGACCCGATCTGGTGGCGTCCACTCCCCCGACGACCTGGAAGAACATCGGCAGGTAGGTGGCGAGCCCGAACCCGGTGGCGCCGCCCACGGCCGCGACGACGCAGGCGACGGCGAACGACCGGTCCCGGAACAGCTTCGGCGGGATGACCGGTTCCGCCGCCCTCCGCTCAGCGAGGACCCACACCGCGAACAGGACCACCGCGCCCGCCGCCAACGCCAGCACGACCGGCGAGCCCCACGCGTACCGCGTCCCGGCCCAGCTGGTGAACAGCGTAAAGCAGGTGACCGCCGCGCCGAGCAGGACGATGCCGAGGTAGTCGATCCGGGGCCGTCCCTCGGGCTTGGGCAGGCGCAGGAACAGCAGGGTCGTGGCCACGGCCGCGAGGCAGAGCGGCATGTTGACGTAGAACACCCACCGCCACGAGGCGTGGTCGGTGAGGAACCCGCCGACCAGCGGGCCCGCGATGCTGGACACCGCGAAGATCAGCGCCGAGTACCCCTGGTACTTCGCGCGCTCCCGGGGCTCGAACAGGTCGCCGGTGAGCGCGAACATGGAGCTCATCAGGCATCCGGCGGCGGCGCCCTGCGCCACCCGGAACACGATCAGCCAGGTCATGCTCGGGGCCGCCCCGCACGCCGCCGACCCGGCCAGGAAGCCGATCAGGCCGGTCAGCAGGACCGGGCGGCGTCCGAACAGGTCCCCCAGGCGTCCCGACAGCGGGACGGTGACGCTGGTGGCCAGCACGTACGCCGTCGACACCCAGGCGATCCGGTCGAGGCCGCCGAGGTCCCCGACGATCGTCGGCAGCGCGGTGCCGAGCACCGTCGCGTCCAGCGAGGACATGAGCCCGGCGAGCATCAGCCCGCCGAACACCCAGAGCCGCTCGCGATGGCTCATCGGCACGGTCGCCGTAACCATGCGCACCTCCCATTCATATGCGTTGAGCAACTAGATGCTAAGAGCACATAGATGCGCCGCGCAAGCCAACTAGACTGGCCGCCATGGGCGAGGAGGCACTGGACTCGGTCGAGCGCAGCATGGTCCGGCTGCGCCGCGGCATGTCGCGGCAGCGGCTCGGCAAGGCCGCGATCAGGGAGCACAACCTCCCCGTGGACGTGCAGGTCCTGCACGTCGTGGACGTGGTCGACGAAGGCCCCGACGACCCCGGCCAGGAGATGAGCGTCGGCCTGGTCGCGGCGCGGCTCGGCGTGGACGCCTCGCGTGGCAGCCGCGTCGTCGCCGAGGCCGTGAAGTCCGGCTACGTCCGCCGCGTCGCGTCCCAGGCGGACGGCCGCCGCATCCACCTGGAGCTCACCGACGCCGGCCGCCGCGTGGTCGAGGCCACCCGCCGCACCCGCCAGGACCACTTCGCCAAGGCCATGAGCGACTGGACGCCCGTCGAGCGCGCCGAGTTCGCCCGCCTCCTGTCCCGCTTCGTCCACACCTACGAGGGCTGACCGTCATCCCATGGTTGCGGGTGCGGGGCGTTCGGCTACACCGGGAGTTGCGGGGGCGGGGCCGTGAGCCGCGACGCGCGGCGGACGGTCTGGGGCAGGGCGCCCGTCTAGGCTGGTCGCATGGGTGGTCACCGCGGTCTCGGGGCGCCGCACGGCCGGTTCCGGGACGCGGCCCTGGCCGGCGGCGTGCTGCTGGTCGTGGCCGTCAGCAGCCTGAACTCGTTCATCGGCGCCGCGGACGAGGCGTGGGCGCGGAAGGCGGCCGGCTGGGCGCTGATCGTCCTGACCTGGGGGGCGCTGTACTTCTCCCGCCGGTTCCCCGTCGCCGTCGGGGCCCTCTCCCTCGTGGCCACCGGCGCGTACTACGTCATCAGCGTCAACGACGGCGGGTTGATGATCGCGCACATCGTGGCGCTGTACATGGTCGCGGCCTGCGGCAGGCTGCGGGCGGCCGTCGTCCTCGGCGCCCTGACCGTGATCGGGACCGGCATCGGGACGCTGTCCGGCAACGACGACGTCAACGCCGTCGCCCTGTTCATGCTGGCCGGCTGGGTGGTGGCCGTGGTCGCGCTGGGCTGGGTGTGGCACAGCCGCCTCGCCTACCTGCGGGAGGCCGAGCGCCGCGCCGCCGGCGAGGAGCGGCTGCGCATCGCCCGCGAGCTGCACGACGTGGTCGGGCACCACCTCTCGCTCATCAACGTCCAGGCGGGGACGTCGCTGCACCGCTTCCACCGGGACCCGGCGCAGGGCGAGGCCGCCCTCGCCGCGATCAAGGAGTCGAGCCGGGACGCGCTGCGCGACCTGCGCGCGACGCTCGGCATCCTGCGGCAGGCCGGTGAGGAGGCGCCGACCGCGCCCGCGCCGCCCGGCCTGGACGGGATCGGCGAGCTGATCGGGTCGGCGCGGTCGGCCGGGCTCACCGTGCACAGCCGCGTCGCCCGCGCGGCGGACCCGCCCACCGAGGTCGGGCTGGCCGCCTACCGGATCGTCCAGGAGTCGCTGACCAACGTGTCGCGGCACGCCCCCGCCGCGGAGGTCACCGTCAGCGTCGAGGACGGGCCGGGCGAGCTGCGCATCGAGGTCGCCGACGACGGCCCCGGCCAGGGCGCGGGCGTCCCGGGCAGCGGCGTGCGGGGCATGCGGCAGCGGGCCAGCGCCCTCGGCGGCGAGCTGACCGCGGGTCCCGGGCCGGACGGCGGCTTCCTCGTCCGGGCGCGGCTTCCCTATGAGGCGGCCGGCCGATGATCAAGGTGCTGCTGGCCGACGACCAGGGCCTCGTCCGCGCCGGGTTCCGCTCGATCCTCGACGACGAGGACGACATCACGGTGACCGGTGAGGCCGCCGACGGCGAGCAGGCCGTCGCCGCGTGCCGCGAACTGCGTCCCGACGTGGCGCTGCTGGACGTGCGGATGCCCCGGATGGACGGCCTGGAGGCCGCCCGGCGCATCACCGCCGACCCGCGCCTCGACGACGTCCGGGTGGTCATCCTGACGACCTTCGACCTGGACGAGTACGTCTACGGCGCGCTGCGCGCGGGCGCCACCGGCTTCCTGCTGAAGGACACCGAGCCGGCGGAGCTGATCCAGGCGGTGCGGGTCGCGGCGCGCGGCGACGCGCTGATCACCCCGTCCGTCACCCGGCGCCTCATCGGCGAGTTCGCCGGACGCGTCGAGATCCCCGACCCCGGCCCCCGGCTGAAGGCCCTCACCGAGCGGGAGCGCGAGGTCATGCTGCTCGTCGCCGCCGGGCAGAGCAACGACGAGATCGCCGCCCGGCTCGTGCTGAGCCCCGCCACCGTCAAGTCGCACGTCAGCCGCATCATGGCGAAGGTGGACGTCCGCGACCGCTCCCAGCTGGTCGTCCTGGCCTACGAGTCGGGCATGGTCAACCCCCGCTGGATGCGACCCGGGCGGTAGCCGGCGCGCCGGGGCCGCAACTTCCGGGGTGGCCCGGATGCCGACCGCGGGCCGATGCCGTGCGGCATGCCGGTTCCCGACGCTGGAGGCATGAACATTCCGGGCGCCTTCATCGGGTTCCTCGTCGGCGGGGCCGCGGGCTTCCTGCTGACCGAGACGGTGGGCGCGTTCTTCACCTTCGTCCTCGACCGGACGCTCGACGTCGACGGCACCCCCGTGCTGCTCGCCGCCTTCATCGCCGTGCCGGTCCTGACCGCACTCCTCGGCGCCGCCGTCGGCGCCCGCTTCCAGAACCGAGGTTGACGTGCCCACTCCCTCTTCCGGCCGGTTCGGCCGCCTGGCCGCCTGGTCGCAGCGCCACCGCTGGGCCGCGCTCGTCCTGTGGGTCGCGGTGGTCGCCGCGATCACGGTCGGCTCGCAGGCCGCCGGCAGCGCCTACCACAACGACTTCTCGCTGCCCGGCACCGATTCGCAGGCCGCCGCCGACCTGATGACCGAGCACGGCTCCCGGCAGGCGGGCGCCACCGTCCAGATCGTCGCGCAGGACGCCGGCGGCCTGGACGGCGACCTCGCGCCGATGCTCGCCAAGGTCCGCGGGCTGCCCTCGGTAGCGGACGTCGGCGAGTTGTCGGTGTCGGAGTCCGGCACCATCGGGTACGCCACCGTCACCCTCGACGGCGACGCGCAGGACGTCCCGAAGGAGCACGTCACCGAGATCATCGAGACCGCTCAGGCCGCCGCCGGGGACGGCCTGCGCATCGAACTCGGCGGCGACCCGGTGCGCGGCGCCGAGGAGGGCGGGGGCGGCGCGGCCGAGGGCGCGGGGATGCTCGCCGCCCTGGTCATCCTCGTCCTGCTGTTCGGCTCCCTCGTCGCCGCCGCGCTCCCCCTCGTCACCGCGCTGTTCGCGGTCGGCGGCGCGATCGGCCTGATCGCGCTGGCCTCGCATGTCTTCACCGTCGCCGACTTCACCCCGCCGATCATGATGCTGATCGGCCTCGGCGTCGGCGTCGACTACGCCCTGCTGATCTTCTACCGCTACCGGCAGGAACTCCGGGACGGCGCCGATCCGGCCACCGCCACCCGCCGGGCCCTGGACGCCGCCGGACGAACCGTCTTCTTCGCGGGCTGCACCGTCATCATCGCGCTGCTCGGCCTGATCGCGCTCGGCCTCGGCTCTCTCCAAGGGGTCGCCCTCGCCGTGGCTCTGACGGTACTGGTCACGATGGCGGCGTCCCTGACACTGCTGCCGGCCCTGCTGGGCGTCTTCGGGGGCCGCATCCAGCGCCAGGTCCTCAAGCGGGCGGCGAAGGCCAAGCCCGGCGAGAGCCGCTGGCACCAACTGGCCTCCGCCGTCCAGCACCGCCCCGTCCCCGCACTCCTGGCCGCCGTCATCGCGCTGCTCGCCCTGTCGGCACCCGCCCTGCACATGCGCCTCGGCTTCGCCGACGCGGGCAACGACGCCCCGTCCACGACCAGCCGCCAAGCCTACGACCTCCTCGCGGAGGGCTTCGGCCCCGGTTTCAACGGCCCCCTGATCATCGTCGCCAAGGGCGACGCGGGACCGCTGCGCTCGGCCCTCACCCAGACTGACGGCATCGCCGCCGCGACCCCGCCCATCCCGTCCAAGGACGGCGCGGTGTCGGCCGTCATCGCCTACCCGACCACCGCGCCGCAGGACGAGGCCACCACCGACCTCGTCCACGACCTGCGCGACGACGTGCTGCCATCCCTCTCGTCTCGCACAGGCGTTGAGTACCTGGTAGGCGGCCCGACCGCCGCCACCCAGGACTTCTCGGACGCGGTATCGGCCCGAATGCCGCTGTTCGTCGCCGTCGTGGTCGGCCTCTCCGCCCTGCTCCTGATGGTGGTGTTCCGCTCGGTGCTGATCCCGATCAAGGCCGCGCTGCTCAACCTGCTGTCGATCTCCGCCGCGCTCGGCGCGATCACCCTGGTCTTCCAGGACGGCCGGTTCGGCGCGCAGAGCGGCCCCATCGAGGCGTTCATCCCCGTGATGATCTTCGCGATCGTGTTCGGGCTCTCCATGGACTACGAGGTCTTCCTGGTCTCCCGCATCCACGAAGAGTGGGAAAGGACGCGGGACCCGTCCCACGCCGTCCGCGAGGGCCTGGCCGCCACGGGCAAGGTCATCACGGCCGCCGCCGCCATCATGATCGTCGTGTTCGCCGCGTTCGTCCTGAGCCCCGACCGCATGCTCCAGCAGTTCGGCTTGGGCCTGGCGGTGGCCGTCCTGTTGGACGCCCTGGTGATCCGCTGCCTGATAGTCCCAGCCGTAATGCAACTCCTGGGCAAACACGCGTGGTGGCTCCCCGCCCCCCCTGGCCAAGCGCCTACCGAAGGTCGCCCTGGAACACCCCTGAACCCCGGCCGGGGCCGGCCCGCCCGGCCCCGGCCGCCGCTCACTCCCCGAAGTCGCGCTCCAGCACGGTGAGGGCAGCCGGCGGATTGAGGCGCCGCGCGTTCTCCAGGACGCTCTCCTCGCCCTGGTCGCCCTGCAGGATGTTCACCACGACCCGCGCACGCTCCGCACCCCGCCCGAAGACGCCTTCCTCGTCCAGCCGGGCCAGCGCGCGGAAGGCCGCTTCGAACCGTCCGTCGATCTCGGCGTCCAGCCCGTCGTCGTCGCGCTGCCACGGGTCGCCGCGCTCGTTCAGCACTTGGAGAACACCGGCGAAGTGGTCCTCCCCAGCATGTGATACGGCGAGTCGACCGGACTCCACCGCAGGCTGGCGGCCTGCTCCTCCACCGTCCCGCCGAACTCCCCGACGTACCGCTCCGCGACCCGCAGCAGCCCCTCCTCGGAACTGCAGGTCGGCAGAATGTAGGCCGCGAAAGGATCGGTGAACAGCGCGAAACTGTAGAACGACTCCCCGCTATTCGTCTCGCGGGCCTCCGCGAACGCAGCCCGCCCCGCCTCGACCAGCCGCGTCACCAGTTCATCGAACGACATCCCAAGATCGTCCCAGACCTGGGAACCGCGGGTATTACCCTCAGCCCAGCCGGGCGCGCAGCAGGCAGAACTCGTTTCCCTCCGGGTCCTGCAGGACGACCCAGCTCTCCTCCCCCGTCTGCCCGACGTCCGCGGGCCGCGCCCCCAGGGCCAGCAGCCGCTCAAGCTCGGCGTCCTGGTCCCGGTCGGTGGCGTTCACATCGAGATGCAACGGCAGCTTGCCGGCCTTGGGCTCGTCAGTACGGCTGAGGACGAGCGTCGGCTGCAGCCCCCCGAACCCCTCCGGAGGCCCGATCTCGATATCGTCCCCGTCCCGCGAGAGCTCCACGTACCCCAGAACCTCGCACCAGAACGCCGCGAGCCCGTCCGGATCCCGGCAATCGAGCACCAGCTCACTGATCCGACAAGCCATGCAGACTCCCTCCTCGTCGTGTCAGAGCCCATTGCACCATCCAAGCCTGTTCACGGCGCAGTCATCTCCCACTCGCGACGTAGCCACCCAGCGCCGGTTACTTCACAGGCTCTAACGGTCGTCTCAGGTTCGCTCGTTAGGAAGCAGGCATCAGATCAGCGATGTAACCCGTGTGTAGGAGGCCAGTGATGGCAGTCAACTCAGCGCCGTCCGGGGAAGCGCCGGCCGGTCGGTTGGCAGGCCGGTGGGTGCCGTGGTTGGTGATCGGCCTGTGGTTGGTGCTGGCGGCGTTCATGGTGCCGCTGAGCGGAAAGTTGAGTTCGGTCACCACCGACAGCGCCGCGGACAACCTGCCGGCCAGCGCCGAGTCCACCAAGGCCGCGGTACTGGAGGACAGCCTCCCCGGTGGTGACGACAACATGTTCGTCTTCGTGTACCACCGCGCCGGCGGCATGACCGACGCCGACCGCGCGACGGTCGAGCGCCAGTACAACACCCTCGCCAAGCGGTACCCGCCGAAGGCGGCGGCCCCGGCCGACGGCGACGACGAGGGCCCGCCGACGAGACCCTCCACCGACGGCGAGGCGATGATATACACCCTCGATGTGAGCACGACCTACGGCGAACCGGAGGCCATCGTCGGCCCGTTGCGTGACGCCGCGAAGGACCGCCCCGCCGGCCTGGAACTCGACGTGACCGGCCCGGCCGCGATCGACGGCGACATGGACGCCGTCTTCGACGGCATCGACTTGCAGGTCCTGCTCACCACCGTGCTCGTCGTCACGCTCCTGCTCATCCTCACCTACCGCAGCCCGGTGCTGTGGTTGATCCCGCTCGTGGCCGTGGGCGCGGCCGCACTGACCGCGATGGCGACCGTCTACCTGCTCGTCAAGGGCTCCGGCATCGTGGTCAACAGCCAGAACTCGGCGCTGCTGACGATCCTCGTATTCGGCGTCGGCACGGACTACGCGCTGTTGCTCATCGCTCGATATCGGGAGGCACTGCACCACCACGAGAACGTCCGGGTCGCGATGGTCCACGCGCTGCGCAGCGCGGCGCCGGCCATCGTCGCGTCCGCGGCCACCGTGATCGCCGGCCTGCTCTGCCTGCTCGTCGCCGACCTGAACAGCACCAGCGGGTTGGGCCCGATCGGCGCGGCCGGCATCCTGTGCGCGCTGGTGGCCATGCTGACGCTGTTCCCGGCGGTGCTCGTGGTGCTCGGCAGGCGGATCTTCTGGCCGGCCATCCCGCGGTTCAGCACGGCCACGGAGGAGAAGCCGGGGCTGTGGGGACGGCTCGGCGCCGCCATCAGCCGCCGCCGGTGGGTGGCGGCGCTCGCCTCGCTCGCAGTCCTCGGCGTGCTCGCCATCGGGCTGGCGGGCAACACCGGCGCCCTGCGGGAGCAGGACCAGTTCCTGTCCGCGCCGGAGTCGGTCACCGGCTTCACCGTCGTCGGCCGGCACTTCCCGGAGCTCGGCGGCCAGCCGATGACGATCTTCACGCGGCCGGCGTACCAGGAGCGGGTGCTCGACATCGTCAAGGACACTCGCGGTGTGGCCATGGCCGTCCCGGGTGAGACCAGCGGTGGCTGGGCCGACATCTCCGTGTTCCCGACGGACGCGCCGGACACCGTCGCGGAGTACGACACGATCAAGCGGGTGCGCACCGCCGTGCACGCGGTGAGCGGGGCGGAGGCGATCGTCGGCGGACCGAGCGCGGAGCACCTCGACACCGAGGCGACCACCAGCCGCGACGAGAAGCTGGTGATCCCGCTGGTGCTCGCCGTCGTGCTGATCGTCCTCGGGCTGCTGCTCCGGGCGATCGTGGCCCCGCTGGTCCTGATGGCCACCGTGATCGTCTCATTCGCCGCAGCCTTCGGCGGCAGCGTGTTCGTCTTCGACACGATCCTCGGGTTCAAGGGCGTCGACTATTCGGTGCCGCTGCTGGCATTCCTGTTCCTGGTGGCGCTCGGCGTCGACTACAACATCTTTCTCACCAGCCGGGCCCGGGAGGAGACCGCCCGCCTCGGCACCAGAGAGGGCATGCTCAAAGCCCTCTCCGCCACCGGTGGCGTCATCACCTCGGCAGGTCTGGTCCTGGCGGCCACGTTCGCGGTCCTCGCCACACTTCCGCTGGTGATGCTGATCGAGGTCGGGTTCCTGGTCGCCTTCGGCGTGCTGCTCGACGCCCTGCTGGTGCGGTCGGTCCTGGTGCCCGCCCTCACCCTGCTGATCGGCCGGCGGATCTGGTGGCCGAGCCGGCTGTCCCGTCCAGCGGCGGAGCCGCCGGACGGTCAACGGTCCGCCCGCCGACGACGAGGAGCCCACGCTGCAACGGTGAGCGTGGCGGCACGGACGAGATCCGGGACGGGGTCCCAGGCCCGTCCCGGATCTTTTCATGGGCCCGGAAGGTCGATCCGGAGCAGCGCACCACCGCGTGCGGAGCGGGCGACGGTGGCCCGCCCGCCGTGGGCGTCGACGACCCGCTGCACGATCGACAGCCCCAGACCGGATCCCGGCAGCGCCCGGGCGCTGTCGGCACGGTAGAACCGGTCGAACACCCGCGGTACGTCGGCGGCGTCGATGCCCGGCCCGGCGTCGTCGACCTCGAGCACCGCCGACGCGCCCTCGGCACGGAGCCGGACCTGGACCGGCCGGCCCGCGGGGGACCACTTGCCGGCGTTGTCGATGAGGTTGAGCACCGCCCGCTGGAGCGCGGCGGGACGCCCGCTCACCCACACGGAGGTCACGTCGAGCGCGACCTCGATGTCGGGCATGCGGGAACGCGCCCGGGTCGCGGCGGCCACCACCACGTCGGCGAGGTCGAGCAGTTCGGTGTTCTCGTCGCTGACGTCACCGCGCGCCAGGTCGGTCAGCTCGGCGGCGAGGGTGCTCAACTCGGCCACCTGGGCGCCGAGATCGTTGAGCAGCCGGGTCCGGCTCTCCGCCGGCAGTCCGCTGTCCAGGGTGCCGCGCCGGTCGAGCCGGATCAGCAGCTCGACGTTGAGGCGCAGGCTGGTGAGCGGGGTCTTCAGCTCGTGGGCGGCGTCCTCGGCGAGCAGCCGCTGGGCCCGCCGGGAGTCCCGGAGCGCGGCGAGCATGTCGTTGATCGACTGGATCAGCCGCCGGATCTCCCCACCGCCCTCATCCGGGATGTCGGCGTCGAGATCTCGGGTGTCGGCGACACGTACCGCGGCGGCGGTCAGCCGGTCGATCGGTGCCAGCCCGGTCCGCGCCACGGTCCGCCCGACCAGGGCGCCGCCGACCACGCAGAGCAGCCCGATCAGCAGCATGCCCAGCCCGAACCGGGTGATCGGGCTGTCGTCGTCGGCGACGCGGGCCACCTGGACCGCACCGTCGCCCGCCCGCAGCGTGTAGATGAAGTAGCCGTCGCTGTCGTTCGACTCCATCAGATCGGCCGACGCGCCCTTCGCCACGCGCCCGGCGTGCTCGCTGACCGGGGGCAGCGCGGGTTGGCCGGCCGGCGTCCGGGTCGAGCCGTCGGGCAGGATGACCCGCACCAGCCGACCGGATCCGGGATACGGCGGTAGCCGGACCTGCGCCAGACCGGTGTGCTCCGCGTTCGCCGCCAGGACGCGGGAGTCGGCGCGCAGCTGATTCTCGGCGGTGTCCCGCAGCTCCCAGTTCAGTAGCTCGATGCCCACCTGGAAGGCGGCGAACACGCTGACCGCGATGGCCGTCGCCGCGATCACCGTCAGCCTGGTCCGCAGGGACCGCCGGCGCCACCATCGGGTCAGCCGGCGCGGTTCCCGGCCGGCGGGCCCGCTCACAGAGGAGTCTCCCGCAACGTGTATCCCAGGCCGCGCAGCGTGTAGATCAATCGCGGCTCGCCCTCGGCCTCCATCTTGCGGCGCAGGTAGCTCACGTATACCTGAAGGTTGTTGGCCGTGGCGCTCATGTCGAAGCCCCAGATCGCCTCGAACAGCGCGTCGCGGGTCAGGACCCGGGTCGCGTTGCGCACGAGGACCTGCAGGAGGGAGAACTCGGTCCGGGTCAGGCGCAGCGGCCGCTCGCCCCGCCACGCCTCGAACCTGTCGAGATCGATCCGGACGTCGGCGAACGAAAGGATCTGCGACTCCCCGTCGGGCGGCGTGCGCCGGCGCAGCAGGGCCCGCACCCGCGCCAGCAGCTCCTCGGTGGCGAACGGCTTGGGCAGGTAGTCGTCGGCGCCCGCGTCCAGCCCCGCGACCCGGTCGGAGACCTGGTCACGGGCGGTCAGCATCAGCACCGGCAGATCCCGGCCCGCGGCCCGCAACCGCCGGCAGGTCTCCAACCCGCCGAGGCGGGGCATCATCACGTCGAGGATCAGCAGATCCAACGTGTCACCACCGGCCCCGACCCCGTCGAGCACGGCGAAACCGTTGGCGACGGTGCTGGTGTCGTAACCCTCGACCTGGAGCACCCGCTCCAGCGACTCACGGATGGCCCTCTCATCATCCGCGATCATGATCCGCACGCCGGCCCGCCCCCTCCCAGTCGACACTTTTGCCGCTCATTGTCCCCGGTCAACCTGAGACCAGCATTAGGACGTCACTGGAGACCGCGCTCTCAGCTCGTAGTCAACAAGCTGAAGGGTGGGGCTGGAAAACCTCAGCGCGGAGAACTTCCGCCGACGTGCGTCGGCCCGGACGTGAGCGCGTCCCAGGCGGCCATCGAGTAGGTGATCACCGTCTCCAACTCGGCACGGGTAGCACCGTCACGCGCTTGGATGGAAAGCCCCTGCACCACGGTGCTGTAGTACCGGGCGACGCCGTCAACGCCGCCGGGCGGCTCGCTCAGGTCACCCTCGGTGACGCCGCGGGCGAGCCGGTCTTCGATCTCGGTGCGCATGTCACGCCGGATGCCGGCCAGGAACTCCCGGATCGCGTGGTTCTCCACGGCGCCGGTGGGCGCCGCGAGGATGAGCATGCAGTAGTGCGGCGCGTCGGGGCGGGTGATCTGATCGGCGGTGGCGCGCAGCATCGCCTCGATCGCGGCGCGCGCGGTCGGCTGTTCGCGGAGCGCGCGCCGGGGCGGCTCGCCCGAGGTCGCGCCGTAGAGGGCCATGACCTTGCGGAACAGGTCCTCCTTGCTGCCGAAGCAGGCGTAGATGCTGGCCGAGGCGATGCCCATGGCCCGCGCCAGGTCGCTGATGGAGGTGCCCTCGTAGCCGCGTTCCCAGAACACGTCCAGTGCCTGGCGCAGGGCGGTGTCCGGGTCGAAGGTGCGCGGCCTGCCGCGAGTGGCCATCGTGATGCGTCCCCACAATTGTTTGTCGTCCGACCAACTTTACCTTGACCGCACCGTCGGGCCGTGGCACGGTTTGTTGGTCGATCGACAAACAAATAGGAGGTGGCTCACCATGACCGTTCCCGCGACCATGCGCGCCTTGCAGCAGGCATCCCTGCTCGGCCCACAGGACCTGCGCTTAATCACCGATGCGCCGGTACCGAGCCCGGGGCCGGGCGAGGTTCTGATCCGCGTCACCGCCGCCGGCGTCAACTTCGTGGACGTCTCGCAGGCCCGAGGCACCTTCGCTGGTGGCCCGCAGCCGCCCTACCTGGCGGGCATCGAGGCCGCCGGGGAAGTCGCCGCCGTCGGCGAGGGGGTCACCGGCCCGGCGCCCGGCGCGCACGTCATCGGCGTCGGCATCGCGGGCGGCGCCTTCGCCGAGTACATGGTGCTGCCCGCCGCCGGCGCGGTGCCGGTGCCGCCGGGCTGGGCGGACGAGCAGGCGCTGGGCCTGGTCGTGAACTGGCCGACGGCGCTGGCGGCGCTCAAACCGCTCGGCGGTGTCGCGGCGAGGCAGACCGTACTGATCCACGCCGCGGCCGGCGGGACGGGCCAGGCCGCGGTGAAGATGGCCAAGCACTACGGCGCGACGGTGATCGCCGCCGCCGCACCGGCCAAGCACGAGGCGGTACGGGCGCTGGGCGCCGACCACGTCATCGACTCACGCGGCGCCGACATCGCGGCCGAGGTCCTGCACCTGACCGGCGGCACCGGCGCCGACCTGGTCTTGGAGTCGGCCGGCGGCGCCACGTTCGGCGCGAGTCTGGCCGCGGCCAAACGGGTCACCGGCCGGGTCGTCGTCTACGGGACGGCCGGCGGCGAGGCCGCGATCACCAACTGGGAGCTGGTCTACGAGCACCAGGTCCACGTCATCGGCCTGAACGTCGGCGTCCTGATCCAGGCCGCACCGCAGGTCTTCGGCGAGGTCATGGGTGAGATGTCCGAGCTGCTGTCGGCCGGGGTGCTCGGCCCCGGCCAGCCGACCTGTCATCGGCTGGCCGAGGGGCCGAAGGCACTCGCGGAACTGGAGGCGCGGGCCACCGTGGGCAAGCTCGCGCTACTGCCCTGACGTCCGGCGGGTGAGGCGGACGACCGGGTACTGCCGCTCGGACTTGCTCTGGTACTTGGCGATGCGGGGCTGCGCTTCGGCGATGCGCTGCCACGCCCCCTCGCGCTCGTCCCCGTCGAGCCGGTGCGGCGTCACCGGCACGGCCCCCTCGCCGGGCAGCTCGATCGTCGCCCGGTCGGGGTGCGCCATGAGGTTGTCGAACCAGTCCGGGTTCCGGTTCCCGCCGCCCGACGCGACGATCAGCCGCGCGTCCCCCTCGTCGGGGAACCATGCCACAGGCGTCTCACGCGGCTGCCCGCTCCGGCTGCCCACGGTGTTCAGGATCAGCACGTCCATGCCCATGAACGTGCCACGCCCCTTGCGGACCTTGCGGTTCATGCGGGCGTTCATCCTGTGCTGCATCCACCGCGAGAACGCTCCGGGCGTGCCGGGCCTCCGCCCGCCGCTCTCCTGCCTGTTCTCCGCCATCGGACTACCCCCGGACCTCGTTGATGCGGATCATGTTGCCCGCCGGGTCGCGGAGGGCGCAGTCGCGGACGCCGTACGGCTGCTCGGTCGGCTCCTGGACGATCTCGGTGTCGCCGGCCTGGATGCGCTCGAAGGTGCCGTCGAGGTCCGGGGTAGCCAGGATGATCATGGCGTAGGTGCCCTTGGCCATCATCTCGGCGATGGTGCGGCGCTCGTCGTCGGTGACGC
Organism: Actinomadura sp. BRA 177; assembly: GCF_013372625.1. GTDB lineage: Bacteria > Actinomycetota > Actinomycetes > Streptosporangiales > Streptosporangiaceae > Spirillospora. The sequence continues at coordinate 1,935 of NZ_JABXFD010000641.1, read as the reverse complement.
CGGGGTCGGCGACCGGCGGGTGCAGCACGATGGACGTGCCCGGCTGGCCAGCGGGGCCGACGGTGATCCAGCGCATCTTGCCCTGCCCGACGTCGTTGCGGACCTCGAAGCCGAGGACGTCGCGGTAGAAGGCCAGGGAGACCTCCGGGTCGTCGTGCGGGAGGAAGGTCGAGTGAATGGTGATGTCCATGCCGATCACGCTAGCCACGCCCCGCCGACCGGCGCTTCTCGATTCCTGACCAGTCTGGTCACCACTTCCCCACCCCCGTCCCGGGCTGCGGCCACCTCCTCCCCTGACGGTCACCCACCGGACGCACGTCACATGAGGTCGAACGCCCCGCGCTTGACCTCGTCCAAGAACCCACGCCACTCGCCCCTCGTGAACCCCAGCATCGGACCTGTCGGATCCTTGGAATCTCGCGCCAGGACGATCGCGCCTGCAGCCAACTCGACGCAGTCAGTTCCGTGTGTCGTGCTGTGACTGCTCTTGCGCCACTGCAAACTCTCGAATTGCTGAAAGCTCATAGCTCGCACGCTATCTGCTCGATGAGTGCCCGCGAGTTCTCTTTGGACAAGGCAAGTGACGCGAGCGCACCATGGACACGCTCATAGTACGAGACGTCTGCCGGGTCATCGATGAACCAGCTACGTACGAGACTGTGGACGGCGACGACCTTCATCGGGTCTTCCGAACCGATATTCAAGATCGAGAACGTTCCGTCCAGTCCCGGATGGCCGCCGACGGAAAAGGGCAGAATCCGCAGGTCCAGGTGCGCCGCGCTAGTCACGTCCAGCATCCTCCTGAACTGCCCTTCCATGACGCTAGGACCGGCGATCGGCGTTCGGAGCGCGGCCTCGCTGATCACCCAGGTTACGGGACGCCCTGAATCCGAAAGGATCCGCTGCCTCGCCATCCGGAAATCGAGTGCACCTTCCTCCACCGGTTCACCGAGGACGGGCGCATAGGCCGAGAAGACCGCCTGAGTGTACGGCTCTGTTTGGAGTAGCCCAGGTATCACCTGCGTTTCGAACGATCGGATGCGAGAAGCGTCGCCTTCCAGGGAGGCGTAGTCGACGATGAACGGGTCCGTCCGCTCCTGGTAGCCGAGCCACCAGCCGTCCTTACGGCCTTGCGTGGCGAGGTCGAGGAGGCGGGCGCGTTCGCGGGCGTCGGTGATGCCGTAGTGGTCGAGGATCTGGCGGAGGTCGCGGGGGCGGACGGCGCGGTGGCCGTTCTCGTAGGCGCTGAGAGTGGCCGGCGAGCGCTCGACCAGGCGGGCCGCCGCGTCCTGCGTCAGGTTGCGTTCCTCGCGGTACCGGCGGAGCGCCTGGCCGATCTTGCGGCGCCGGTACGACAACCGGTCGTCTGACGTCATGCACCCAGCTTGTCACCGTGTGTGATGGAGCGGGTCAGATTCGCCGAAACTTCGATACACCCGGACTTCGATACTTCAGCTTTTCCATGGGCCCGCGACGGATGCCTCTCAGCTCGCGGGAATGTGTTGATGCGGTGACGGAGGGCGATCAGCCTTGGCGGGTGACTTTCGGAGGAGGAAACACGATGACACCCGGCAAGGGCGGCGGGCTGGAACTGCTCGCCGTGCTCACGCTTCCCGGAGTGGAGCGGTCCGTCCGGCAGGCTCGGCTGTTCCTGCGGGACATTCTCGTCCCCGCGCACCTCTCGCCCGGCGATGAACTCCTGGACGACATGGTGCTCGTGGTGGACGAGTTCGCCGGCAACGGCATCCGGCACACCGCATCAGGGCAGGGCGGGAAGATCCACATCGCATTGTGGGCGGGGCGGGGCGTGCTGCGGTAGTGGGCGGGGATCTGGGGGGGGGCGCGGGGGCGGCGGGCGCGGTGGCCGGCGGGCGCTTGGAACGGGCATCGCCCCGTGGGGCGGGCTGGGCCGGTATGGCGCTGGTCCTCGAGGAC
>NZ_JABXFD010000580.1 GCF_013372625.1 Actinomadura sp. BRA 177 | reverse complement strand
TGGTGTGATTATGTTGTTTTGTTGTTTTTCTAATGATACGGCGACCCCCGAGATCTCCCCGTCCCTCTTCGTCGGCAGCGTCAGATGTGTATAGGAGGCGGGGAGTGGCCTTGTTGATCGGGTTCGCTGTTCCGGGGGCGGGGGCGTGGGCTACGCCCGACAACCAGGTGACGGTTGCAAAGCGGGCCGAGGGGCTCGGGTACCACTCGGTGTGGACGTTGCAGCGGCTGGTCAACCCCGCCGACTCGGAGGATCAGACCTACCGGGGCGTGCCCGATCCGGTGGTGACGCTCGCTTATCTCGCTGGGCAGACTCGGCGGGTGCGGCTTGGGGTCGCGGTCGTCAATCTGCCGTTCGTGGCGCCCGCGGTCCTCGCCAAGCAGGCCGCCACTCTCGACCGGGTCAGCGGGGGGCGGCTCGACCTCGGGCTCGGGCTCGGGTGGATGCGGGAGGAGTTCGCCGCCGCCGGGGCGGCGATGGAGCGGCGCGGGGCCCGTGCGGAGGAGTATCTCGCCGTCCTGCGCGGGCTGTGGGGTGGTGGCGCGGCCGAGTTCCACGGGGAGTTCTTCGACTTTCCGCCGGTGGTGATGGAGCCGCCGCCGGTGCAGTCGCCGCTGCCGGTGCTGCTGGGCGGGGCGGCCGAGCCGGCGTTGCGGCGCGCCGGGCGGCTCGCGGACGGGTGGGTCAGCTCCAGCCGCGCCGACCCCAGCGTGATCGGCCGGTCGATCAGTGTTGTGCGGGAGGCCGCCGAGCAGGCGGGGCGGGACGCTTCCGCGCTGCGGTTCGTGTGCCGGGGGGCGGTGCGTGTTCGTGCTGGGGGACGAGCTGACCGGCGTCCGCTGTCCGGGTCGTTCGAGGAGATCCGGGGGGATCTGGAGATGCTCGGCGGGCAGGGGGTCACCGAGGTGTTCATCGATCTGAACTTCGACCGGGAGGTCACCGGGGCGGACGCCGATCCGCAGGGGTCACTGGAGCGTGCGCTTGAGGCGCTGGAGGCGTCCGCGCCGCGTTAGAGGGGTGGGCGGCGGGCTTCCCAGGGGGTGCTGAGGACGACCGTGGTACGGGTCGCCACGTTCGCGGCGGCGCGGATCTTCTGGAGCAGGTCCTCCAGTTCGTTCGGGGACGCGACCCGCACTTTCAGGATGTAGCTCTCGTCGCCGGCGACCGAATGGCACGCCTCGATCGCCTCCAGGTGCGACAGCCGGTCGGGGGCGTCGTCCGGCGCGGCCGGGTCGATCGGCTTGATCGACACGAACGCCGTCAGCGGCAGCCCGATCTGCTGGCTATCGAGCTGGGCCGTGAACCCTTTGATCACGCCGCGCTTCTGCAGCCGCCGGACGCGCTGGTGCACGGCCGACACCGACAGGCCGGTCTCCTTGGCCAGATCCGTGAAACTCATCCGCCCGTCGTCGGCGAGCAGCGCCATGATCTGACGATCGATCTCCTCCACGCGGGAAATCTAGCGTGCCGGAGGCGGTTCGCGCGTCCCGATAGATCACGGATCGGGCGTCATCGGCGGGGCGGGCGCAGCGGGCCGCAGCTGCCGCGCACGACCAGCTCGGTGGGCAGCAGCACCGGCTCGCCCCTGCCGCGCCGGGCGGGCTCGCGCAGCAGCAGCTCGCAGGCGCGGTAGCCGATGTCGTGGCCGGAGCGGGCGACCGCGGTCAGCGGCGGGTCGCACAGCTCCGCCCACGCCACGTCGTCCATCATCGCGATCGACACATCGGCGGGGACGCGCAGGTCCAGTCTCTTATTCCCCATCTGACGCTGCCGACGACGAGGAGACTCTAGATTTACGTGGTCGCCCCTGTATCTAAAACAAAACTACAGCTGTCACCGTACGATCGAATCCAACACACGACGTCACTAGCTCAGTAAAAACACATACACTATCTACACAACACACTCCACAACAAATACACCACCAA
>NZ_JABXFD010000379.1 GCF_013372625.1 Actinomadura sp. BRA 177 | reverse complement strand
TGATAAAGCAGAATAAAAATTATTGCAGAAAACTCAAAGTTACGCCAGAAAATGAAGTTACAATTTCACGGTTTTTGTTTTCATGCTAAAGACGGAATACAACTTAGACGACCGACTCGTGGGCTCGAAGATTTGAATAAGAGACAGCACCACGCCGGTCGTCACGGTCGCCTCGCCGTGTCCGCGCTCGCCGCCGCCGAGGCGACCGGGCGGACCGGCGTGGTGCACGTCGCCGACGTGGCCGTCGTCGCGGCGGCGGCCGACCGCACCGACCTCGCCTCGATCCTGCTCGACCGGTACCGGGCGGCCCGCGCGGAACTCGGCGCGAACGCCGAGCCGGTCGCCCGCGCCGTGTGCGCCTGGCTGGAGGAGGGACGCGACGTCACCGCGGCCGCCGGACGCCTGTTCGTGCACCCCAACACGGTGCGGAACAGGATCCAGCGGTTCACCGAGGTCACCGGCATCGACGCCTCCGACACCTTCGCCGGCGTAAACGCCTGGTGGCTCTGCCAAACCTGGCTCGCCCCGGCCTAGGGGTCGGAGGGCGTGGTGGTGTTTAGTTCGTGGGCGAGTTCCTCCAGTTCGCTGCCGCCTGCCATGAGGGCGGTCAGTTCCTCGCGGGTGATCTCGTCCTTGGGGTGGTAGCCGATGCTCTGGCCCCGGTTGAGGATCAGGAAGCGGTCGCCGACCGGGTAGGCGTGGTGCGGGTTGTGGGTGATGAAGATGACCGCGAGGCCCCGCTCGCGCGCCTGGACGACGTAGCGCAGCACCACTCCGGCCTGCTTCACGCCTAGGGCGGCGGTCGGCTCGTCCAGGACGAGGGCCTTGGCGCCGAAGTGGACGGCGCGGGCGATCGCGACGCACTGGCGTTCGCCGCCCGAGAGCGTCCCGATGGGCTGGTCGACGTCCCGCAGGTCGATGCCCATCGCGGCCATCTCGCCCTGGGTCGTCTTCCGCATGTGGTCGATGTCCATGCGGCCGAAGCCCTTGCGCTTCTCCGAGCCGAGGAAGAAGTTCCGCCAGACCGGCATCAGCGGGACGACCGCGAGGTCCTGGTAGACGGTCGCGATGCCCCGGTCGAGCGCCTCGCGGGGCGAGTCGAACGCGACCTCCTCGCCCTGGACCTCGTACGTGCCGGTGTCGTGCCGGTGCAGGCCGGCGACCACCTTGATGAGCGTCGACTTGCCCGCCCCGTTGTCGCCGAGCACGCAGGTGACCTCGCCGGCGGACGCCTCCAGGTCCACGTCCCGCAGCGCGATGATGTTGCCGTAGTTCTTGCCGACGCCGGTCAGCTTGATCAGCGGCGCGTCCGTCATGTTGAGCGCTCCACTCTGCGCCGCACGATCAGGTTCACCACGGTCGCGATCAGCAGCATCGCGCCGAGGAAGAACCGGAACCAGTCGGGGTTCCACTCCGCGTACACGATGCCCTTGTTCGTCATCCCGAAGATGAACGCGCCGATGGCCGCGCCGATCGCCGACCCGTAGCCGCCGGTCAGCAGGCAGCCGCCGATGACCGCGCAGATGATGTACAGGAACTCGTTGCCGACGCCCTCGCCCGACTGGATGGTCGCGAACGCGAACACCAGGTGCATCCCGGAGAACCAGGCGCAGAATGCGACGCCCATGAACAGGCCGACCTTGACGCGGGCGACGGGGACGCCGACCGCGCGGGCGCTGTCGGCGGAGCCGCCCACCGCGAAGATCCAGTTGCCGACGCGGGTGCGCAGCAGGATCCATGTCGCGATCGCCGTGAACAGCAGCCACCAGAACACGGTGATCTTGACGTTGACGCCGAGCACGTCGATGTCGGACGCGAAGATCGCGCGGGCGGTGTCGAAGCCGTCCATGTCGCGGACGGAGTCGCTCGCGACGTTGCCGGTGAGCGCCTTCGTCACGCCGAGGTTGAGCCCGGCGAGCATGAAGAACGTGGCGAGCGTGATGATGAAGCTCGGCAGCTTCGTCTTGATGTAGAGGATGCCGTTGACCATGCCGAGCGCGAGCGTCAGCACGAGCGAGATCGCCACGCCCGCCCACACGTTCAGCGTGAGCTGGTAGGCGGTGAGCGCGGCGATCAGCGCCGATGACGTCACCATGACCCCGGCGGACAGGTCGAACTCGCCGCCGATCATCAGCAGCGAGACGCCGACCGCCATGATCCCGAACGTGGAGCCGGCGTAGAGGACGGTCGAGAACGACCCGGCGCGCAGGAACGCGTCCGCGACGATCGAGAAGAACACGAACAGCGCGACGGCGCCGAGCAGCGCGCCCAGCTCCGGGCGGCCCAGCAGCCGCCGCAGCGGCGACTGCCGGGCCAGGCGCTCGTCGGAGCCGGGATCGGCCACCGGCGGTGGCTCGGCCACGGCTTGCGTCATCGCGTCCCCCGGTTCGCGAACGCCTCCAGCTCAGCGGCGTTCTCCTTGGTGACGATCGCGGGACCGGTCAGCACCGGGCGCCCGCCGCCGAGCACGTTGCCGTTGTTCTTCAGCAGCCACAGCTGGTCGACGGCCTCGTAGCCCTGCAGGTAGGGCTGCTGGTCGACGGCGAACTCGATGCTGCCCGCCTTGAGCGAGGCGATGAGGTCCTTGTTCAGGTCGAACGTGCCGATCTTGGCCTTGCTGCCGGTCTCCTTGACGGAGTCGACGGCGGTCGCGGCGAACGGGGCGCCGAGCGTCAGGATCCCGTCGATGTCCTTGTCGGACTGGAGCTTGGCCGTGATGGACGACTTGACGTCCGGCATGTTGGTGCCCTGGACGAACAGGTTCTCCAGGTCGCCGCCGAACGTCTTCTTCGCGCCGGCGCAGCGGGCTTCGAGGCCGACGTTGCCCTGCTCGTGGACGACGCACAGCGCCTTCTTCGCGCCGATCTTCCCGAGCTCGGTGCCGGCCGCCTCGCCGGCGATGGACTCGTCCTGCCCGAAGTGCGCGATCGCGCCGAGCTTCGCGGAGTCCTCGGCGCCGGAGTTGATCGACACGACCGGGATCTTCGCGGCGGTGGCGCGGGACAGCACGTCCTTCATCGCGTCCGGCTTGGCGAGCGTGACGATGATCCCGTCGACCTTCTTGTCGATCGCGGCCTGGACGAGCTGGGCCTGCTTGCCGCCATCCGGGTCCGCCGAGTACAGGAACTCGACGTTGTCCTTGGCGGCGGCGGCCTTGGCGCCCTTCTGCACGATGTCCCAGAAGGTGTCGCCGGCGCCCGAGTGGGTCACCATCGCGATCTTCAGCCGGGGGCCGGCGCCCTCGGGGGCCTCCTCGGACTCCTTGCCGCCCGAGCTGCTGCAGGCGCTCAGCGCCAGCAGCCCCGCGGCGGCCAGCACCGCGAGGCCCTTGGATGATCCACGCGCGAAAACGCCTCTCATCGACTGCTCTCCGTTTCTCCCCGAATGGTCGGTCAGAGGAGTTGATCACAGATCATGGCGGTACGCTCCCCGAACTCCCTCATACCGGTCATGAGCCCGTCTGGTGGAGTCCGGCGCGCCGGCACCTCCGCAACCGGGAGGTCCCACGATGCCGCACCGCCCGGGGTACCTGCCAAGGGGTCGGCAGAATGTGGATAACCATCGTCCCGCCGCGTCAGGGGCGTCCGCCGGCGGACGTCAGGGGCAGCCGGGAATCGACCTCCTGGCCCGTCCAGGTGTCGCGGATCCACGCGTGGGCGGGGTCGTCGCAGATGTTCCAGGCCCGTTCCGGGGACGGGCCGGCCATCACGTTCAGGTAGTAGAGATCGTGGCCCGGCGGCGCCATCGACGGGCCGTGCCAGCCGTGCGGGATGAGGACGGCATCGCCGCTGCGGACCTCCGCGAGGACGTCGATGGGACGTCCCGGCGAGCCGTAGACGCGCTGGTAGCCCATGCCGTCCCGGGCGACCTCGAAGTAGTAGATCTCCTCCAGCACCGACTCGCCGGGCCGGTCCTCGTCGTGCTTGTGCGGCGGGAAGGACGACCAGCAGCCGCCCGGCGTGAGTACCTCGCACGCGATCAGCTTCTCGGCGAACGGGAACCCCTCGGGCGTGCCGAAGTTGTTGACCTGCCGACTCGCCGATCCAGCGCCGCGCAACTCCACCGGCACCTTCTCGGCGGGCCCGTAGCGGGGCTCCAGGCGCGCCTCGCAGCGGGCGCCGGCCAGCGCGAACCGGCCGCTCCCCCGCACAGTGACCTGCGCGTCACGCGGGACGTAGGCGAAGTCGCTGACCCGGCTGAACACGTCGTCGCGGCCTTCCAGCTCGAACCGGGAGCCGTCGCATTCGACGACGCACGATCCGGCCAGCGGCAGCACGATCGTCTCGAACTCGCCGGTGGCGAAGGTGTGCTCGCCGCCGTCCGGCAGGTCGAGGACGCGGAGGGCGGAATGCGTCCAACCGGCCGATTCGGGGGTGATGACGAGCCCGTACGGGCCTTCAACGGCGCTGCCCGCGGGCAGGTGGTGTTTCATCCGGTCTCCTTGAGGAGTGCTTCGACCTCGTCCTGCGCGGGCATCGCGTCCGAACAGGCGATGCGGGACGCGACGATCGCCCCGGCGGCGCCCGCGAACTCGATGAGGCGCCGCAGATCCCAGCCGGCGAGGAGGCCGTGGCAGATGGCGCCGCCGAACGCGTCGCCCGCGCCGAGCCCGTTCACGACGTCGATCTTGACCGGTGGTACCTGCACCATCTCGTCTTGCGTCGCGGCTAGGACGCCGTCCGGGCCCATCTTCACGATGGCGAGTTCAGGGCCGCGTTCGAGAATCGCGCTGGCGGCGGCCTGCGGCTCCCTCTCCCCTACCGCGACCTCACATTCCTCTAGGTTGCCCACCGCGACCTTGGCCTGTTGCAGGGCGAGCCCGGCCCAGTGCGGTGCCTCTCCTGGGTCGTCCCAGAGCATCGGCCTGTAGTCGAGGTCGATGACGGTCTGTCCGGGGTGTTCGGTCAGCGCTCGCAGGGTCGCCTCACGGCTGGGCTCCTGGGAGAGACCCGTGACGGTGGCCCACACGATGCGCGCCTCATGGATCGCCTCTAGGTCTAGTTCGTCTGGACGGATCTCCAGATCGGGAGCCTTGGGATAGCGGTAGAAGTACAGCGGGAAGTCGTCCGGCGGGAAGATCTCGCAGAAGGCGAGCGGTGTCGGCAGGCCGTGGACGGCCGTGACGTACCGGTCGTCCACGCCGTACCCCTGGAGCGCCTTGTGGACGAACCGTCCGAAGGGGTCGTCGCCAGTACGGGTGATGACGGCGGCGCGACGGCCGTACTTGGCCGCCGCCACGGCGACGTTGGTGGGACTTCCACCGAGGTACTTGCCGAACGACTCGACGTCCTCCAGCGGGACACCGATCTGTTTCGGATAGACGTCGACGCTGACCCGTCCCATCGTGATGAGGTCGAAGCTCATCGCCGAACCTCGTCGGCGCCGACGATCCGTCCCTCGCGCATGGACAGCTCGCACGCTTCGGCGAGGTAGAACGCCTCCAGGGCGTCCTCCGGTGGGCAGGGGTTGGCACGGCGGCCCGCCACCACGTCCACGAACGCCTGGATCTCGGCGTCGTAGGCGTCGGAGAAGCGCTCCATGAATCCGCTGTAGGCGTGCTTCGGTGCCGCGTCCTGTTCTGGGAGCGGTGTCGCGGGCGTCCGGCCGTCCATGCCGGTGACGACGCTGTCCTTGGAGCCGAACAGCTCCAGCCGTGCGTCGTAACCGGCGGCGTTGTAGCGGGTGGCGGACACGACGCCGAGCGTCCCGTCGTCCAGGACGAGCAGCGCGGACCCGGTGTCGATGTCGCCGCACTCGCGGAAGAAGTCCTCGCCCCGGTTGGAGCCCGACGCCATCACGCGGACGATCTCGCGACCGGTGACGAACCGGATGAGGTCCAGGTCGTGGATGACGCAGTCACGAAAAAGCCCGCCGGACGACGGGACGTACTCGGCGGGCGGCGGCGACGGGTCGAAGCTGCACGACCGGACGGTGTGCAACCAGCCGAGCCGCCCGGATGCCAGTGCCTCGCGTGCCGCCGCGTTCCCGGCGTCGAACCGGCGCTGGAAGCCGACCTGTACCGGTATGTCGGCCTTGGCCGCCGCCTCCACCGCTTGGAACGTTCCATCGATGTCCGAGGCGAGCGGCTTCTCGCAGAAGACGGGAATTCGCGCGGTGACGGCCCGGTCCACCAGGGCCGCGTGCGCGTCGGTGGCCGCGGCGACGATCAGGCCGTCGAGGCCGGCGGTGAAGAGTTCGCCGACGGTGTCGACGGCCGCCGCCACGGACGGGAGGCGGGCGGCGAGATCGCGCGCGCGGGCGGCGTCCGCGTCGGCGATGACCAGGGCGTCCACTTCGGGCACTGCGCAGAGAGCGGCGGCGTGGCGCGCACCGATGCGCCCCGCGCCGGCCAGTCCGATCCTCATCGATCCCCTCCCGGTCGGCGGTCAGGTGAGTCCCGAGTGTGCTGGACCGTTCCAGGCGCGTCAATGACCGGCCGTCCGCCTTCCGGTAATCCAGGTGTCCGAAATTGCGCGGGCCACGCTGAGCCCGGGCTGCCGCCGCGTCAGGACCGAACGCTAGCTTTCCCCCATGCGGATCTTCGTCACCGGCGCCTCGGGGTTCGTCGGGTCCCACACCGTCCGCGCTCTGCTGGCCGCCGGGCACCGGCCGCGCGCCCTGGTCCGCGACCCCGGCAAGGCGGCCAAGGTCCTGCGGTCGGTCGGCGTCGCGGCCGAGGACGTCGAACTCGTCCCCGGCGACATGCTGGACGCCGACACCGTGGCCGCGGCGCTCGCCGGGTGCGACGCCGCCGTCCACACCGCCGCCGCCATCGACGTGACCGGCGGCGACCGCGATCTGGTCGAGGTCAACGTCCGGGGCACCCGCAACGTGATCGGCGGCGCCGTCGAGCACGGCCTGGCCCCGGTGATCCACGTGTCGACGATCGCGGTGTTCGTCCCGCCGTCCGGCCCGGTCATCACCGCGAACGACGCGCTCGCGAGCCCCCGCACCGACTACGGCAAGTCGAAGCTGGCCGCCGAACGCTACGTGCGCGGCCTCCAGGCGGACGGCGCGCCCGTCACGATCGTCTACCCGGGCGGCGTGTGCGGGCCGAACCAGCCGACGCTGGACGCGCTGATGGAGGGGCTCGCCGCCGCGCTCGGCAAGGTGTGGCCGCTGCCCGGCGGCGGCGTCTCGGTCATCGACGTCCGCGACCTCGGCGAGGCGTTGGCACGTTCCGTCGAGGCCCGCCAGGGCCCGAGCCGCTGGGTGCTCGGCGGCCACTACCTGACCTGGCCGCAGTACGCCGACCTGTGCGACCGCCTCACCGGCGTGAAGTGCCGCCGCGTCCGCGTCCCGTCCCGCGTCATGCTCGGCCTGGGCTCCACGCTGGACGCGGCCAAGCGGATCCGCCGCTTCGACTACCCGCTCACCCGCGACGCCGCCGAGTTCATGGTCACGCTGGTGCCGACCGACGACCGTCCCATCCTGGACGCTCTCGACCTCACCCTGCGTCCCGTCGAGGAGACCGTCGCCGACGGGCTGCGCTGGCTGGCCGGGAGCGGCCACCTGAACCCGCGCCGGGCCGGCCGGCTCGCCGCCGAGGAGAAACCGATGCCGACTCTCATCCAGCGCACGTTCGGGCCGGTCTTCCACCGGGTCTCGGGCTCCGAATGGTTCGCCAAGGTGGGACCCAAGGTCGTCCCGCCGATCGACCGGACGCTCCACAAGGCCACCGGCGGCCGGCTCCTGCTCGGCCAGCTCCTCGTCCCCAGCCTCGTGCTGACCACGACCGGCGCCGTGAGCGGCCTCCCCCGGCAGACGCCGCTCGCCTGCCTCCCCGACCCGTCCGGCGGCTGGTACGTCGTCGGCTCCAACTTCGGCCGCGAGAAGCACCCGGCCTGGACCGGCAACCTCATCAAGACCCCCGAAGCCGAGGTCAGCTTCCGGGGCCGCAAGACGCCGGTCACCGCCCACCTCCTGGACGACACAGAACGCAAGGAGATCTGGCCCCGCCTCATCGCGGTCTGGCCCGTCTACGACAGCTACGTGGAACGCTCACATCGCCAACTGAGGGTCTTCCACCTGACCCCGCGCTGACCACAAAGATCCACCGGCATGTTGTTGTTGCTATGAGCAGCCGGATAACACGCCGCAACTCAACGAAGCGGCTCGCTAGTTGCCGCGGAGGGTTTTGGATAGGCGGCGGCCTAGGAGGAGGTAGGCGATTACTACGCCTGCCACGTTGAGGATTACGTCGTCTACGTCGAAGGCTCGTCCCATTACCAGGAAGCCCTGGATCGTCTCGATGGCCAGGGAGAGCATGCCTGTGAGTAGGGCGAGGCGTATGGGGCCGCGTAGGGTCGTCCAGACGAGGGGTAGGAGGACGCCCAAGGGCGCTAGGAGTGCGAGGTTGCCGCCTATCTGGAGGAAGGCTTCCTTGGTGGGGCGGTCCAGGTAGAAGCGCAGGGAGCGGCCCGGATCGGTGTTTCCGCCCGCCTGGCCGTTGTCGTGGACGGGCGTCAGCGTGAGTTTGAACGCGAAATAGAAGAAGACGCCGAGCAGGCCCAGCGCGATCAGTACGACGACGGTACGCAAGGCGACGACGTACCACGGGACCCGTTCGCCCGGCGCCGCGGGCTGCCACATCTCCACCAACACCCGGCTCGTCGTCCCCGGCCCGCAGTGGACTATGTGCGGCGGGGTGTTCCGGCTTGTCCGTAATGCGGGCATGCGAACGCCCGCGCCGTTTCCGGCGCGGGCGTTCGCTCGGGGTCAGGCCGCGACCGCGGTCGTGGCCGGCTCCAGGGCCAGGTCCAGCACCTCGCGGACGTCGCTGACGGTGAAGACCGTCATGTTCTCCAGCACCTCGGCCGGAACGTCCTCAAGGTCGGGCTCGTTGCGCTTCGGCACGATCGCCGTGGTGATGCCGAGCCGGGACGCGGCGAGCAGCTTCTGCTTCACGCCGCCGATCGGCAGCACCCGCCCGGTGAGCGACACCTCGCCGGTCATCGCCACGTCCGTGCGGACCGGCCGTCCGGACAGCAGCGACGCGAGGGCCGTCGTCATCGTGATGCCGGCGCTCGGGCCGTCCTTCGGGATCGCGCCGGCGGGCACGTGGACGTGCACGCCGCGGTCCTTCAGGTCGCCGACCGGCAGCTCCAGCTCCGCGCCGCGCGAGCGCAGGTAGGACAGCGCGATCCGGGCCGACTCCTTCATGACGTCGCCGAGCTGCCCGGTGAGCGTCACGCCGGTGTCGCCGGTCTCCTTGTCGGCCAGCGACGCCTCGATGTAGAGGACGTCGCCGCCCGCGCCGGTGACCGCCAGGCCCGTCGCCACGCCCGGCACGCCGGTGCGGCGCTCGTTGCGGCTCAGCTCGACCTCCGGGGTGAACCGGGGACGGCCCAGGTAGTCCTTCAGGTCGTCCGCGCCGATCGAGACCGGCAGCGCCGCCTTCTCCAGCGCCACGTTCGCGGCGACCTTCCGCAGGACGCGCGCGATCGAGCGGTCCAGGGACCGGACGCCGGCCTCGCGGGTGTACTCGGCCGCCAGCAGCCGCAGCGCGTCGTCGCCGAAGCCCACCTCGGACGCCTCCAGCCCCGCCTTGTCGAGCTGGCGCGGCAGCAGGTGGTCGCGGGCGATGGTGACCTTCTCGTGCTCGGTGTAGCCGTCGAGCTCCACCAGCTCCATCCGGTCGAGCAGCGGCCCGGGGATGGCCTCGACCACGTTCGCGGTGGCGAGGAACAGCACGTCGCTGAGGTCGAGTTCCACTTCCAGGTAGTGGTCCCGGAAGGTGTGGTTCTGCTCGGGGTCGAGGACCTCCAGCAGCGCCGCCGTCGGGTCGCCCCGGTAGTCGGCGCCGACCTTGTCGACCTCGTCCAGCAGGACGACCGGGTTCATCGAACCGGCCTCGCGGATGGCACGGACGATGCGTCCGGGAAGCGCACCCACGTACGTACGGCGGTGACCACGGATTTCGGCCTCGTCCCTGACGCCGCCCAGGGCGACGCGCACGAACTTGCGTCCCATGGCCCGCGCGACCGATTCGCCCAGCGAGGTCTTACCCACACCAGGAGGACCGGTCAGCGCCAGGACGGCACCGCTCCTACGTCCGCCCACGACGCCGAGGCCACGGTCTTCACGCCGCTTGCGAACGGCCAGGTACTCGACGATGCGTTCCTTCACGTCGTCCAGGCCAGCGTGGTCGGCGTCCAGGATCTCCCGGGCCCCCGTGATGTCGTAGGCATCCTCGGTCCGGTCGTTCCACGGGATGTCGAGAACCGTGTCGAGCCACGTGCGGATCCAGCCGCCCTCCGGCGAGGCGTCGGACGACCGCTCCAGCTTGTCGACCTCCTTCAGCGCCGCCTCGCGCACCTTCTCGGGGAGGTTCGCGGCCTCGATCCGGGCCCGGTAGTCGTCCTCCTCGTCGGCGGGGTCGCCGTTCAGCTCGGCCAGCTCCTTGCGGATGGCCTCCTGCTGCTGCCGCAGCAGGAACTCGCGCTGCGTCTTCTCCATGCCCTCCTGGACGTCCTTGCGGATGGTCTCCGCCACGTCCAGCTCGGCGAGGTGGTCGCGCGTCCAGCCGATCACCAGCTCCAGCCGCTCGACCACGTCGACGGTCTCCAGGACCTCGATCTTCTGCTCGTCCGTCAGGTACGGCGCGTACCCGGAGTTGTCGGCCAGCGTGGACGGGTCGTCGATCTGCTGCACCACGTCCACGACCTGCCAGGCGCCGCGCTTCTGCAGGATCGCGCTGACCAGGCCCTTGTACTCCTTGGCCAGCTCCTGGGCCCGCCCGGACGCCGGCGGCGCCTCCAGCACGGTCCCCTCGACCCACAGCGCCGCGCCGGGCCCGGTCGTCCCGGTCCCGATCCGCACCCGCGACACACCGCGGACGACGGCGCCCGGCTCACCACCGGGCAGCCGCCCCTCCTGCTCGATCACGCCGAGCGTGCCGACATCGGCGTACCGCCCGTCCAGCCTGGGCACCAGCAGCACCCGCGGCTTGCTCACCGACCGGATACCGGGCCCCTTGGACTGGGCCACCGCCCGCGCGGCCTCGATGGCCGCCCTGACCTCCCCGTTCTCGGACAGGTCCAGGGGCACCACCATGCCGGGCAGAACGACCCCGTCCTCCAGGGGCAGCACCGGCAGCGTCAGGGTTTCGCTCATGCTCAGCTCCAAGTCCTCAACGACCCAACCTCAAGTTGAGTCATACACACTCAAGAAAACGGAGCAGCTTTTTGTTTCCGCAGCAACGTTCGCTCTAAGCGATCACCCCTCGCGTGTCCCGTCCGCGCGAACCCTGCACCTTCCGGACTTAGGTTGCAGCCGACCTTGCAACGTTCGGATTAAGTTGGCACCTCGGCGAGCTGGGGTGGCGCAGTATGCGGTGCGTGACTGAGTTGTCGGTGGCGTTGGGTGAGCTTGTCCGGCCAGTCGACGGCTTCGAGATCGAGTACGTGACCGCCGACGGTGTGAAGACCCGCGGCGATCTCGCAGCGGCGTGGGCGGCCCCCTTCGAGCAGGGAGGACCTGTTCGGCATCTCCGTCCGTACAAGGGCCAGCGGCATCTGCCGGGCGAGTGGTGGTCGGCGACGGACGGGCATCTGGTGGGGTTCGAGTCGTGGCTCGAACGCGATCACCTGATGTTGCTGGACTTTGCCCCGGCCGTGGTGGGCATCGCCTCTCAGCCCTTCTGGCTGTTCTGGGTGAGCGCAGAAGGGAAGCGCCGGTCCCACGCACCGGACTATTTCACCCGGCGCCGAGATGGGTCGGGGGTAGTGATCGACTGTCGGCCAGCGGAGTTCCGCAAGCCGCGCGACGTAGTCGCGTTCGAGGCGGCCAGGCGCGCGTGTGATGCGGTCGGCTGGGAGTATCGGCTTGTCGGCGCCCCGGACGAGTTGTCCGTGCGCAATGTGCGGTGGATCTCGGGCTATCGGCACCCTCGCTACCACGATGCAGAGGTGGCCACGCGGCTGCGGGAAGTCTTCTCCAGCGGCGGCCCGTTGCTTGCCGGAGTGGAGAAGGTCGGCGATCCGATCTCGATGCTGCCGAGGGTGTTCCATCTGCTCTGGTCGCAAGAACTGACGGTGGATCTGAGTACGCCGCTGCACATGGCCGCTGTCGTGTCACTCCCGGACGTGGCATGAGCGGCCCGCGGGTGTCCCGGCCGGTGCTGAGGGTGGGCGATTGGGTCCAGTACGACGATGGTGAGCACCAGGTGGTCGCGCTCGCCGGGACGTCGGTGCGTCTGAAGGCGGCAGCCGGATCGGAGCTGGTGGTGCTGCTGCCGCACCTGCTCGGTTCACCGGGCTTCGGTGTTATTGATGGCGAGTCGCTTCCTGAGATAGAGCCCTACGGACTTTTCGACGGTCTTCCCGAGGACGTGGTGGCTACGGCAAAGGACTGGGAGCGCCACATCGTGGAGGTGATGACCGGCCTCCCGCCCGATCCTGAACCGGGTGCCGTCCCTCGTCCGGAGTACGATCCGGCGACGACGACAATTAAGGAGCGGGCGGGTGCCAAGGCCACCGAACTTGGCGTCGGCGTCCGGACAATCTTCGCCCGTCGAGCCCGCTATGCCGCTCAGGGGTTGTGGGGTCTGGTCGATCAACGAGCGGTGCGGGAATGGCAGGCGACCGGTCGGGTCGACGCGAGGGTGGTGCGGGCCGTCCAAAATGCGTTGGAGGCCGAGACGAATGCCTCGACGGGCACTCGGTCGCGGTTGATCCGCAAGGTCACCAAGGCGCTTGAGAGTGACCATGGGCCAGGGGCGGTTCCGCTGCCCGGGAAGACGACGTTCTACCGGCTGATCGAGGTGCTCTCGACGGGCCGTCACACGTTCGGTTCGGCGTCCACACGCCGGCAGTTGGCGAACCGGCCGGAGGGGGCGTTCACGCCGACGCTGGCAGATCGTCCCGGTGAGCAGGTGCAGATCGATTCCACGCCGCTGGATGTGCTGGTGGTGCTGGACAGCGGTGTCGCGGTCCGCGCGGATCTGACCATCGCGGTCGATGTCGCGACTCGGACGATCTGCGCGGCGGTGCTCCGGCCGGAGGGCACCAAGGCAGTCGACGCCTCGCTGCTGCTTGCCAAGATGCTGGTTCCCGAGCCGATGCGGCCGGGCTGGTGTGAGTCGCTCAGGATGTCGGCGTCGCTGATGCCGCACGGCCGGTTGATGGACATCGACGCGCGGATGGAGGCGGCGGCCGCCAAACCGGTGATCGTCCCGGACGGGGTGGTGATCGACGGCGGGAAAGTCTTCATCTCCGACGCCTTCACGCGGGCCTGCGACCGGCTGGGGATCTCCGTCCAGCGGGCCAGGCCGAACACGCCGACCGATAAAGCCGTGGTGGAGGCGACGTTCCCGTCGATCAACAGCCTGTTCACTCAATACTTGGCGGCCCACACGGGGTCCAACACCGACCGCCGCGGCCGCCGGGTGGAGGAACAGGCGGTCTGGACGGTCCCGGAACTGCAGGACCTGCTGGACGAGTGGCTGATCGCCGGATGGCAGCACCGCCCGCACGACGCGCTGCGCGACCCGTTCTTCCCGCGCCGGATGATGACGCCCAACGAGAAGTATTCGGCGCTGGTCGCCGCCTGCGGCTACCTCCCGCTCGTGCTCAACAGCGAGGACTACCTTGAACTGCTGCCGGTGAAATACCGCGCGATCAACGCCTACGGCATCCGCATCGACTACCGCGCCTACGACTGCCGAGAGCTTTGGCCGCACCGCCGCCAGCACTCCGGGAACACTCGGAAGAAGGGGCTCTGGGAGATCCACTACGACCCCTACGACCTGTCGCAGGTGTTCGTCCGCACCACCGGTGGCTGGATCACTGTTCCCTGGACGCACCGGGCGATGGTGACCGGCCCGTTCGCCGACTTCACCTGGAACCTGGCCCGCCGGGAGAGTACGGCCCGGGGACTGAACGACCAGAACGAAGCCGAGGTCGCCCGCGTCCTGGACGAACTGCTCACCCGAGCCGGGCAAGGCCCGGCACGCGACTCTGCCAAACGACGCACCGAACGGATCGTCGCACGCACCAAGGTCGCGGCCGCCACCCACCAGCCGCCCTCCCGTCAACCCGCCGACAACGTGAACGAACCAGGTGCCGCCGACGAGGCCGACGACATCGGGGAGTCCTCAGCGACGGTGGTCCCATTCGGGATCTCCGATGCCCACGCCGAAGCCGAGAAGTGGATATGACCAGCGTTCCGCAGATCGAGGATGATGTTCCGCCCGACAGTCCGCTGACCACCAAGGAAGGCTGGGCCGCGTTCGTCCGGCACACCCCCCAGCCGCCCACGCCGCTGACCCCGCGACAACTCGCGGCATATCCTCCTCGTCAGCAAGCCGCCCACGAGCAGTTACGGCGGGACTATCACGCCGATCTGCCGCTGGTGAACACCCCAACCATCCAGAAGGTGATCGCCACCGGGCGGCTGCTGGTCCAGCTGAACCGGCGGCAGATCTCCGCCCGCCGCGGCATCGTCATCAGCGGCGCGTCCGGAACCGGCAAGACCACCGCGCTCACCCAGTTCGGCCGCGCACACGAGCTGGCGACCCGCAAACGCCACCCCGACGACAAGACCCGGATCCCGGTCATCTACGCCACCGTCCCGCCCGCCGCCACCTCCCGGATGCTGGCAGTCGAGTTCGCCCGCTTCCTCGGCCTGGAGTTCACCAGCCGCTACAACCTCACCGACGTCACCAACGCCGTCTGCTCCCTCGCCGCACACACCCACGTCGACCTCGTCCTGGTCGATGAGATCCACAGTGCGCCACGAGGCGCTGAGAAACCCTGCGGAAGGAGGGATCCGCCGCCGGTCATCGCAGTGACCGGTTGAAGCTGGAGGCAGGTCGAACCCCGGGTCGGGGGTGAGGCCGGGAGCAGCCTCGACAACGTAGAGACGGGCCGGGACCACCAGACGGCTCGTGCTCGCAAGCGAAGACGGGATGGGCGCAAGGAAACTGAACCAGTGGTTGAAGCCCCGTGAGTCGTCAGCGGCCTGTCGAATCTGGTGGATGGGCCGCGCCGCAGTGCTGGAGAGCGCTCTATCCGATGGACTCTCCTCTTCGGTCGCTTGCTGTGGATGGGCGGTCGAAGGTCCGGGCCAAGACTGCGATGTGCGGTCCGGACGATGCTGCCGGGGTATAGCTGGGCGCCGACACCGTCAGAAGGGTTCTCAGTGAACGTGGGAAGCGACTCGGTGTCGCCCTCTCCGTCCGGTATCCAGCCGGGTGGTGGGCAGGTGCGACGTCCGCTGATGACGCCGGGTCGTGGCGGAGTCGCCGTAGTACTCAGAGGCCGGGAGAACCGGTCACGCGGGGAAGGGCGACAGCGTGAAGGCAGTGGTGCTGCTGCCGGGGAGGAACGTTGTTGAATAACGACGCGCCGTCGTGGCCGGGGTTGTACTCGGCGGAACGGCGGGTACTCGACCACCAGCGGAAACTGCACCGATGGGCAAGAGCCGAATCGGATCGCCGGTTCGGCGATGTGTTCAACTTGGTCTATGACCGGGCCACGTTATTGGTGGCCTGGGAGAAGGTGTCTGGCAACCGGGGCGCCAGGACAGCGGGGGTGGATGCGGTCACCCGCTACCACGTCCTAGAGCGCATGGGGGTGATCCCGTTCCTGGAGGAGCTGCGCTCCTCTTTGAAGGACGGCACCTTCACCGCGCTGCCGGTGAAACAGGCGACGGTTCCCAAGAAGAACGGCAAGGTCCGTTACCTGGGGATCCCGACCCTGCGGGACCGGGTGGCGCAGATGGCGCTCAAGCTGATCCTGGAACCGATCTTCGAAGTCGATTTCTACCCGTCCAGTTACGGGTATCGGCCCGGACGACGGGCCCAGGACGCCATCGCCGAGATCCACCACTTCACCCGCAAGCCGTCGACCTACGAATGGGTCATCGAAGGCGACATCAAGGCTTGCTTCGACAACGTCGACCACCACGTCTTGATGGATCTGGTGGCCGAACGGATCTCTGACCGGAAGGTCCTACGGCTGGTCCGTGGGTTCTTGCGGGCGGGGATTGTCGAGTTGCACGGTGGATTCGCGGAGAGCCTGACCGGCACTCCGCAAGGAGGAGTCGTTTCTCCGCTGCTGGCCAACGTCTATCTGTCCGTGCTGGACCGGTACTTCGCCCGGATCTGGGACGAGCAGATGAACCCGCCCTGGCGTCGCCAATATCGGCGCCGGATGGGACGGCCGAACTTCCGGCTCGTGCGTTTCGCCGATGACTTCGTTGTGCTCGTGCACGGCACGAGGGAGGAAGCGCAAGCGCTCAAGTCGCAGATCGCCGTACTGCTGGCCGACAAGCTGAGAATGACTCTCTCGGACGAGAAGACCCACATCACCCACATCGATGACGGCTTCGTCTTCCTGGGCTTTCACATCCAGGCCAAGACCAGAGGCGAGGGCCGTCGCGTCGTGCTCACCATTCCCTCCAAGCAGAACCTGGCGACGGTGATGCACAAGATCAAGAAGCTGACAGGGCGAAGTACCACCTCGCTCTCGCTGGCTGAGGTGCTGCGGACGGTCAACCCGGTCCTTCGGGGCTGGGCGGCCTACTTTCGCTACGGCGCTTCCAAGAGGACCTTCGCCTACCTGGGCTGGTACGCCTGGTGGCGGCTGATCCTCTGGATCCGCCGAAAACACCCGCACCTGACCTGGAAACAGATCCGCCGCCGCTACTACGGGGCGGACCGGATCACCGCAGAGGGCCTGGTCCTCTGCAACCCGGCAAAGATGAAGGTCGAACGCTACCGCTTCCGCGGAGCGCAGATCAGCACCCCATGGAACATCGACGAGGTCGACCCTGACGGAGCACGTTTCCGCCAGACCAACCACGACGATACGGGCTTTGTTGGCCAGGTCAGCGAACTCATGGCTTGACCCACCGGATCACGTGGAGAGCCGGATGCTCGGCCAACGGGCACGTCCGGTTCGGCAGGCGGGGACGAGGAGACCGACACCTGAAAGGGTGCACGGCGCCTCGTCCCCGACCTGACACATCTCCCTGGCCACCCGCACCGGCGCCGAAGTCTCCGACCAGCTCAAATACTTCGCCGAACGGCTCCCGGCCACATTCGTCTATGCCGGAGTCGAGGTCGAAGCCCAAGGCCTGTTCGCCGGACCCCGCGGCCGTCAGATCGCCGGACGGTTCACCGTCGTCCCCGCCGCCGCGTTCGCCTACGGCACCACCGACCAGCGCCGAGCCTGGCAGGCGCTGGTCGTCAGCCTGGAGAGCACGCTACGGCTGCGCCACCACAAGCCCGGCACGCTGGCCGGAATGGCCGAAGACCTCTACCGGCGCAGCGGCGGGATGATCGGCAGCCTGTCCCAGCTGATCCGCGGCGCAGCGATCCTGGCCATCGAGGACGGCACCGAACGCATCACCGGCGAGCACCTGGAGATCGTCCCCGTCGACTACGCCGCGCAGAGCGCCTACACCCCCAACGCCCGCGGACAACGAGGCGGCCGGCGGGGCTCGGCCGAGGCGGTGTGATGCTCCGCCGGCTCCCGCTCCCGATCCCGCCCGCCACCGGCGAGACCGTCAAGTCCTACCTGCAACGGCTGGCCACCGTCCACGACGTCATCTACGAGGAGATGTGGCACTGGGTCAGCGCCCCGATCAACGGAAACGCCAAACAGCGGATCATCATCGGTGAGCGGCTCGCCGCGGCCACCGGCCGCCCCCTCGACCGCCTCGCCGAAGCCCTGCCCGAACTCGACCCCGACACCAACTGGCTGCACCTGCGCGACACCCCGCAACCGGCGTGTCCCCGCTGCACCGCCCGCCATCCCGGCGGCACGGTCATGCGGCTGTTCCCCTTGCTCGCCTACGCCTGCCACCGGCACCACTACTGGCTCGGCCCACCCGATGTCGGCGAGAGCCCCGCCTTGCGGCACCTCAGTGACTTTCCCGACCTGCTGAGCGCTCAGCGCCGACACGGCCGGCTGGTGCGTCTCTACGGCCCGATGACGGTCTTCGACGCGCTCGTCCACGCCTTCAAGATCTGCGCGGTGCTCTGGAAGAACGGCCCCGAGGAAACCTACGGCCACAGCCGCTGGTGGCTCTGGGACCAGCGCCTCGACCAGCTCATCCCCAAGACCGATTCCGTCGGCGCGTTCAGCCACTCACTCTGCTACGCCGCGATCTATCCCGAAGCCGTCACCATCGCCGGTCTGCTGGCCCACCCCGTCTGGCGGGTCAAAGCCGCCTGCCCCTTGGGCGATCCCGACACCGACCACCGCTGGGAGTTCACCTGCGAGTTCGGCCGACGGCTCGGCCTGGAGGACTACTACCCCGAAGATCCCAAACATCCCGCCCACCTCTGGGCCGACCACCACGCGCCCCAGCCCTGCATGACCCCCGCAACATTTCCCGAACACCGAGTGGGCAGCATCGATGGCGTCTCACCCGGCCCGCCGGTCCGCGCGCTGCGCAAACACCACCAAGCCGCCCGCTACTTCGCCAAGAAGCGCTACGCCGCCAACACCCTGATCTATCACCAGCACCCCGGCGCGCCCGTCATCGAGACCTACTACCCTCAGTCGGGCCCCTACGCCCGCCAACGCATGCGCCTGGCCGCCGAGCAGCGGACAACGCCGGGGCCTGGGTGATCAATCAAGTCCGACTCTGGTGCCTGCGTCACGGCGAGTCAGAGAACATCGTGACCGGCGCCTCCGGCGCATTACCGTCCGCATCGCTGACCCCGCGAGGACGTCACCAGGCCGCGCGCGCCGCCGACGCACTCCACAACGAGGCGATCACGCACGTCTACTCCAGCACCGCCCAGCGCGCCCGCGAGACAGCCGACGTCATCGCCGCACGCCTCGGTGTCGAGTTGACCATCCTGCCGGCACTGGCCGAGGTCAGCATCGGCAGCAGCGAAGGCGCCACCGACCCGGCCACCCGAACGCGAACCGCAGCAGTGCTGCACGCCTGGATCGTCGGCCAAGACCTGTCCCAGCGAGTGGCCGACGGCGAGAACGGACACCAAGTCACCGCACGCGTCACTTCCGCGCTCACCACTATGGCGGCCGCACATCCGGGCGGCACCATCGCCCTGGTCGGCCACGTCGCCAGCCTCACCACCGGAATCAGCGCCCTCTGCGGCCTGGGTGAAAAGGTCTGGGGCACACCACTGCCGCCGGCCGTTCCCTTCCTCGTCACCTGGGACGGAAACACCTGGCGCTGCCCCACCTGGCCCCGCGCACCACATTGAAGCCCGCACGAACCGAAAGCCGCCAAGACAAGCCCGTCACAATGCGGCCACGAACACTTCTACGATCCCGGCCGTCACAACGATCATGAACGCTCCCACCGTCCAGATCCGCACGGCCACCCCGGAAGACCTCGATGCGATCACCGACCTGCACACCCGCTCACGGGCCGACTACTACCGCGGCTTCGTCGACGCGGCCGAACTCACCGACCCCGCAAGCGCCATCGTCCGCCGCAATTACTGGACACGAACCCTCAACTCCGCCGACCACACGATCTTCCTCGCCCACAAGAGCGACACGCTCGCCGGATTCGCGGTGATCGGGGCATGCGCATTTCCTGACCCCGACCCCGAGGTCACCAGCGAAATGCACCTATACGTCGACCCCCGCAGCTTCCGTCAACGCATCGGCGCGCACCTGCACAGCACCTGCGTCCAAGCATGGCGAGCAGCATCAGTCACCACGGCCCGGCTCTGGGTCCAGCACTTCAACCATCGAGCCCAAGCCTTCTACCGATCTCAGGGATGGGCTCCCGACGGCCACCACCGCCCTGACTCCACCGACCTGCTGGGCTACCTCCTCCACATCCCAGCAAACCCAGCGGACTGACGATGACCGCGCTCTCGCTCCCGAGCGCACCCACCCGAACAGCAAGATCCACCGAAAATGCAAAGTAAGTCTGAACAAGATTGACAGTTGGCGTTCGGACTAACTCTTCCATCCAAAGGTCAACGCGCTCGACTTCTGCAACCTTTGGCCGGAACGGACATCGCGCATCAGTTGAGCCGCGTCACGCGGACGAGCAGGGCGGTCGTGTTGTTGGCGTGCCGACCTCCAGCGCGTGCGGACGAGGGCGGGGCAACGTCGTCCAGCGGGCAATGGGCGGGCAAAGTCCGGATCGCGATCTTGATTCTTTGCGCGGAGGGCGTTTACGTGCGCATGACGTGCGGGTACTTAACGCAACGAGATCGTGACACACGGTGAACGAGAGGTCCTTGGGGCGGCAAAGTCCCAGGTCGGGAAGCGAGGGGGAAGCCGATGCGGAATACCGAGCGTGAGATCCGGCGCCTCCTCACTTCCCGCTCCCCGCGCGGCCCGGTCCGTACGGCCGAGGGCGTTCGCGGCGCGCTCCCCCGTCACCCGTCCCCCAGCGGGAGCCGGGGCGGCGGCGCGCGGCGATACACCTCGGGTCCTCGGCCGTACCGGACCGGCCCCGCGCGGCGACGGCCCCCGGGCCCCGGTGCCGCCCGCCCCCGCGGCACCGGGGTGTCCCCGGGCGCAGGCACACGGGCGCCGCACAGCGCCCTCCTCCCGCCGCCGGGCGGAGTCACGCCCGTCCGGCCGTACCGGGAGGGAGGTGGGAATCAGCCCCCAGACGAACCGGCACAAGGCCGGTAGGAACAGGCGGCCGGAACTCCGTCCGACCCCCGTCCCGGCCGCCGACGCAGTAAGGGATCGCTGCGGAACCGGCCCGTGGAGGCACGCCGCCTCCACGGGCCCCGGTTTCACAGCTTCCTGCGCCACACCTGTCCGTGGATCACGTCGCCGAAGCGCTCCACGGGCGGATCTTCCTCCGTCAGGACGAACCCGGCCCGTTCATAGAGGCGGTGCGCCGGGCGCTGGAGTGCCGTCGTCCACAGCATGATCTCCGTGTAGCCGGTCTCGGCGGCGAAGCGGACGCAGGCGTCGACGAGCGCGGCGCCCACGCCCATGCCGCGGGCGGCCGGCTCGACGTGGAGGAGGCGGAGTTGCGCGACGTTCTCAGCGCGTTTGACGCAGAACACCCCGCCGACCCGGACGCCGTCCGATTCGGCGATCCACGCGTTCTCCCGCTCCGGGTCGTGGTCGCGTACATAGCCGGCGACGACCGAGGCGACCAGGGCCTCGTAGGTGCGGTCCCAGCCGCATTCGGCGTCGTAGAGGGCGCCGTTGCGCTCGACCACCCAGCCGAGGTCGCCCGGGCGCGGCGGGCGCAGGACGAAGCCGTCCGGGCGGGGACGGTCGCCGAGGATGCCGTGCACGGTGCGCATCGCGGCGAGCAGCCGGCCGCGGTCGGCGGCGGGCAGGCCGTCCAGCAGGCCGCGGATCTCGGCGGCGGTCCGCTCGTCCAGCATGGCGAACACCGCGCGGCCGCGGGGCGTGAGCCGGGCGATCTGGCGGCGGGCGTCGCCGGCGGCGCGCTCGCGCACCAGCAGGCCGTCGGCCTCGAAGCGGGCCAGCATCCGGCTGAGGTAGCCGGCGTCGAGGTCCAGCGCGCGGCGCAGCGCGAGCACCTCGGCGTCCTCCCGCTGGGCCAGCTCGAAGATCACCCGCGCCTCGGTCAGCGAGTAGGGCGAGCGGACGAGCCCCTCGCCGAGCACTCCCATGACGCCGGTGTAGAAGCGGTTGAACGCGCGGACCGTGCCGATGTCCTCGGCGGTCACCTCCATGCGGCGGCCCTCCAGATGTTTGACTGAGTCAAACGTATGCGATGAGGGCGGCCGGGCACCAGCCCGGGAGGAGGGTCAGACGCTCGCCTCGGCCTCGGCCTTCGCGGCCGGCAGCGCGTGCGCCTCGCGGACGATCTTGCGCTCGACGAAGAAGGTCATCAGCGGCACGACGCCGCCGAGCACGATCCACACCATCTTGCTGAGCGGCCAGCCGGTGCGCCGCCACAGGTCGAAGGCCAGCGCCACGTAGACCATGTAGAAGAGGCCGTGGATCGGCGACACGATGGCCACCATCTCCGGCATGTCGGTCGGCCCGTACTTGAGGACCATCCCGATCGTCAGCAGCACCAGCAGGGTGCCGACGATCAGCGCAAGGATCCGGTACCTG
The DNA here is from genome assembly GCF_013372625.1 of Actinomadura sp. BRA 177. GTDB lineage: Bacteria > Actinomycetota > Actinomycetes > Streptosporangiales > Streptosporangiaceae > Spirillospora. Next base: position 691 of record NZ_JABXFD010000379.1, on the reverse strand, counting down.
GTGACCGCGCCTTCCACAGGGAACACCTTTCGTCGAGCGGCTTGCGGGTCAGCGACCCTGGGAGTTGAGCCGGGCGAGGTAGCGGTTGTAGGCCGCGAGGGCGGGGTCCTCTTCCTCGTGCTGCCTGATGGTCTCCCGCTTGGCCTTGGCCTCGGCGGGCTCCTCGAGCACCTTGGGGGCGGGCTCCACGCCGGCCCGCTCGTCCCGGATCATCTTGACCCACATCACGATCACGAAGATCGCGAAGATCGGCCACTCGAACGTGTAAGCCCAGCTGCGGTCGTTGCCGGCCTGGGCGCGATCGAACTGCCACCAGCCGAACCCGAGGAACGCGCCGCACAGCACGATCGCGATCGCGTGCAGCCCGAGCCAGCCTGGGGTGAGGAACCGTCGCACGGCACCGAGCCTACCCCGGCTCCCGCGCGATGCCGCCCCGACCCCGTACTCAGCGCGGGGACGGGCCCACGTAGACGGCGCGGGGGCGCAGTGGGGTGCGGCGGGCGTACTCCTCCAGGGCGTGCGCGAGCCAGCCGGTGGTGCGTGCGACGGCGAAGACCGCCTCCCCGGCTCCGGGGACGAGTCCGGCGACCGCGCCCAGCGCCGCCAGCGCGAAGTCGACGTTCGGGGCGGGCAGCCGGCGGCGCTCCGCCTCGGCCAGGACGGCGTCGGCGGCGGCGAGCCGCTCGTGCCC
>NZ_JABXFD010000565.1 GCF_013372625.1 Actinomadura sp. BRA 177 | reverse complement strand
GTCGAGGCGTAGGCGACGTGCCGGACGAGGGGGTGCCGGAACCGGAACCGGCCGCCGGGCGCGGGCCGCACCACGTCGTGGCCGGTCAGCACGTCCAGCGCGGTGAGCGCGGCGTTCTGCTCCATCTCCGCGGCGACGGCGGCGAGCGCGGGCTCGAACACGTCCGCGGCGACGGCGGCGCCGCGCGCCATCGCCAGCGCCTGCGGCGGCAGCGCGCTCAGCTCGACCTGCAGCGCCGCCCGCACCGCCGGCGGCACCTCGGTGAGGTTCGCGACGCCCTTCTCCCAGTGCCGGTCGAGGCCGTTGCCGGCCACGGGCGCGGCGCCGTCGGCCATCTTGGCCAGCGCCTCCAGGTAGAACGGGTTGCCGCCGGAGGCCTTGAACAGCGACTCGCACCGCGACCGGCTGACGTCCGGCCCGAGGAACTCGCGCACCTCGCTCTGCGAGAGCGACTCGACACCGACCCGCACGCCCTGCGGGCCGGCCGCGTCCACCAGCGCCGCCAGCCGGGGCGACGCCTGTGCGGGCCGGTAGGCGACCGCGACCAGCACCCGGGCGCGCGGCGGGTGCCGGACCAGATGGTCCAGCAGTTCGATCGTCGCGTCGTCGGCCCAGTGCAGGTCGTCCAGGATCAGCACCAGCCCGGACGGCTCGGCCAGCTCCTCCAGCAGGTGCCGGACGGTCCGGTGCAGCTGGTACCGCGCGACCTGCGATTCCGGGGAGGCGAACGGCGGCTCGCCGGTCAGGTCGGCCAGCGCGGGGAACACCTGGCCGAGCAGCCGCAGCGCCCCCGGCGGCAGGCCCAGGGTGTGCTCTTCGAGACGGTCGTCGAGCGCGTCGACCACCGCGCCGAACGGCATCTCCTGCTCGAACTCGGCCGCGCGCCCCGCCACGAACGGCAGCTTGCGCGCGATCGCGCCGTCGGCCAGCTCGTTCAAAAGCCGCGTCTTGCCGGCGCCGGGTTCGCCGACCATCGCCAGGAAGCCGTAGCCGCCCGCGGCCGCGTCCAGGACGCGGTCGATCTCCCGCAGCGCGTCCCGTCGGCCGACCAGCGGAGCGTTGCCGGAGCCCCCGGCCTCGCGCGCCGCACGACCCTGCATGTCCACATCCCAACAGCGACAGGCGGTCGATACGCCGTGATCATGCTTCTCGTGGTGGTCTCAGAGAATTGCGAGATCACCTTATCGGGTAGAACGTCAATAAGGCGGGGCAACACGGCTCCGACCGCGCCTGATCCCCACCTGGGCGGTTTCCTCGTGACCGTATGTACATAGCTATGAACGGCCCTCGGGAGCCCCATGTCAACCTCGGGTGGGTAAACCGTCGCGGCGTCGTGACATCCGGGGGCCGGCTCAGGTTTCCAGGCCGAGGCGGACGGCGGCCTCCCGCCACCGGGACTCGCCGCCGGACGGGGCGTGGCGGCGGACGTGCTGCGTGGCGGCGACCAGGGCGCGGGCCTCGGCCAGGCCGCCGACGGCGCCGTGGGCGCGGGCCTGGGCCAGCACGTTGCCGAGGGCGGTCGCCTCGACCGGGCCCGCCACGACCGGCAGGCCGCTCGCCTCGGCGGTCAGCCGGCACAGCAGGTCGTTGCGGCTGCCGCCGCCCACCAGGTGCACGACCTCGATATCGACGGCGGAAAGGGCCGCGGCTTGTCGCAACGTGACGCGGTGCGCGAGGGCGAGGCTGTCCAGGATGCAGCGGACGGTCCCCGCGCGGCCGGCCGGCTCGGGGAACCCGCGGCGGCGGCAGTGCGCGGCGATGCGGGACGGCATGTCGCCGGGCGGCAGGAACTCCGGGTCGTCGGGGTCGATCAGCGAGCGCAGGCCGGGGACGTCCGCGGCCTCGGCGAGCAGGGCCGGCAGGTCGGGGTTCCCCCAGGCCCGCAGCGACTCCTGGAGCAGCCACAGGCCCATCACGTTGCGCAGGTAGCGGACGGTCCCGTCGACTCCGCCCTCGTTGGTGAAGTTGGCCTTGCGGCTCGCCTCGGTCAGCACGGGCGCGTCCAGTTCGACGCCGACCAGCGACCAGGTGCCACAGGAGATGTAGGCGAACCGATCGGTGGTGGCGGGGACGGCGGCGACGGCCGACGCGGTGTCGTGTGATCCGACGGCCGTGACCGGGAGGGCGCCGTGGCCGGTCTCGGCCGCCACGTCCGGGCGGAGCGTCCCGATCACCGAGCCGGGCTCGCGGAGTTGCGGGAGGAGCGTCGCGGGGATGCCAAGGCGGGCGAGGAGGTCGCCGGACCAGGTGCCGTCGCGCACGTCCAGGAGGCCGGTTGTGGACGCGTTGGTGCGCTCCGCGCCGACCTCGCCCGTCAGCCAGTAGGCCAGCAGGTCGGGGACGAGCAGCATCGTGCTCGCCCGCGACAGGTCGTCCGCCACGAGCTGGTAGATCGTGTTGAACGGGAGGAACTGCAGCCCGGACGCCCCGTAGAGAAGGTCGTCGCCCAGTTCGGCGCGGACGCGGTCCATCACGCCGTCGGTGCGGGCGTCGCGGTAGTGGACGGGGTTGCCCAGCAGGGTGCCGCCGGCGTCGAGCAGCCCGTAGTCGACCGCCCACGAGTCGATCCCGACCGACGCCAGCCCGGCCGGCGCGTCCCGCAGCCCGTCCAGCACGTTCCCGTAAAGACCCAGGATGTCCCAGTGCAGGGTGCCGTTGACCCGCACCGGACGATTCGGAAACCGGCGAACCTCGTCCAATTCGAGGACCCCGGAACCAACCCGCCCGGCCATCACCCGCCCACTGGACGCCCCAAGATCAACAGCCGCGAAAGTCGCTTCGCTCATTCGACGACCAGCACCTCCAGTGTGCGAGGGCCGTGCACGCCCTCGACGCGGGAGAGTTCGATGTCGCTCGTCGCCGACGGGCCCGACACGAACGTCAGCGGACGGGACGGGGCGAGCCGTTCGAGCGCCTCCGGCACGTCCGGCGCGACCTGCTCGGCGAGCACCACGATCAGGTGGTAGTCGGGCACGAGTGACAGAGCGCGCGGCCCCTGCGCGGCGCCGTGGTCCAGGACGATCGTGCCGGTCTCGGCGATCGCGGCGGCGCAGCCGGTGACCGCGCCCGCCAGCGTGTCGAGCGACGCCACGGAGAAGTCGCGGACGAGCGGCGCGTCCGTCGCCGACGTCCACTCCGAAGGCAGATCGGCCGGGACACCGTACGAGCCGGAACGGGCCGCCAGCCGCTCCGCGACCGTCGCGGCGAGATCGGGCGCGGACACCCGCAGCACGGTCGCGCGGTAGTCGGCGACCCGCTCGGCGAACAGGTCGAGAATGCCGTCCTCGTGGTGGCGCCGCAGGTAGGCGCGGTCAATCCGGTCATAGGAGGCCGCGACCTCGTCGGCGGGCCGGGTCGGCACGATCCCGTCGATCCGGCGCAGGATCTCCTCGCGCGCGTTCACTCGCCCTCCTCCTTCCGGCCACCGTCCGTCCGGGCCCACCAGGCGCGGAACGACTCCGGTGGCGGGGCCGGCGCGTCCCGCGTCTCGGTCCAGGCGTTGAGCGGGCCGGGCAGCCGCCGGATCCGGCCGCCGCGCGCCACGATGCGGCGGCTCGCGGACGCGGCGCGCTGCGCGAGCGCGAGCCTGGTCGGGGAGCGCAGCGTCCACCCGGCCGCCGTCATCGCGACCCGTTCGAGGGGATGCCGCGGCCCCTTCGCGACCGCGCGCGCCCGCAGGTGGACGAGCACTTCGGGGATGTCGATCGCGACCGGGCACGCCTCGAAGCACGCCCCGCACAGCGACGACGCGTAGGGCAGGGACGCGTCCACGTCCGACCCGATGCCCCTGATCTGCGGCGACAGGATCGCGCCGATCGGCCCCGGATACGGCGACCCGTAGGCGTGGCCGCCCGCGCGCTGGTAGACCGGGCACACGTTCAGGCACGCCGAGCAGCGGATGCAGCGCAGCGCCTGCCGGCCCACCTCGTCGGCGAGGGTGTCGGTGCGGCCGTTGTCCAGCAGGACGAGATGGAAGTCGCGCGGGCCGTCGCCGGGGGAGACGCCCGTCCAGGCGGAGGTGTAGGGGTTCATCCGCTCGGCCGTGGACGAGCGGGGCAGCAGTTGCAGGAACACCTCCAGGTCCCGCCAGCTCGGCACGATCTTCTCCACGCCCATCACCGAGATGAGCGTCTCGGGGAGCGTCAGGCACATCCGCCCGTTGCCCTCCGACTCCAGGACGACGAGCGTGCCGGTGTCGGCGACCGCGAAGTTCACGCCCGACACCCCGACCTTCGCCGACAGGAACTTGGCGCGCAGGTGCCGCCGGGCGGCCTCCGCCAGCGCGGCGGGGGAGTCGGTCAGGTCCGCGGGGGCGTCCTCCATCGCGCGCAGGAAGATGTCGCGGATGTCGGACCGGTTCCGGTGGATGGCCGGGACGAGGATGTGCGACGGCCGGTCGTCCCCGAGCTGGACGATCAGCTCCGCGAGGTCGGTCTCGTAGGCGGTGACGCCCTCCTCCGCCAGGAACTCGTTGAGACCGGTCTCCTGCGTGGCCATCGACTTGACCTTGACGACCTCGGTCTCGCCGGTCGCCTTCACCAGGTCCGCGACGATCCGGTTGGCCTCGGCCGCGTCCCGCGCCCAGTGCACCGTCCCGCCCGCCTCGGTGACCCTCTCCTCCAGCAGCCGCAGGTAGTGGCCGAGGTTCGCCAGGACGTGGTCCTTGATCTGCTTGCCCGCCTCGCGCAGCGCGGCCCAGTCGTCCAGCTCGGCGACCGCGCCGGCGCGCTTGTTCCGGATCGTGGTGGTCGCGTGCGCGAGGTTGCCGCGCAGCCGCGTGTCGGCCACGGCCTCCCGCGCCGCGTCCGGGAACGACGGCATCCCGACGTACGTGGGCATGCTCATGACGGGTCCTCCTCCGTCGACGCGAGGATCTCGGCCAGGTGGATCGTCCGCACCCCGGCGCGGGTGCGGGTGAGCGCGCCGCCGATGTGCATCAGGCACGAGTTGTCGGCCGCGCACAGCACCTCCGCCTTCGTCTCCCGGACGGCGGTGACCTTGTCGGCGCACATCGCCGCCGACACCTCGGCGTTCTTCAGCGCGAACGTCCCGCCGAACCCGCAGCACTCGGCCGCGTCCGGCAGGTCGGCCAGGTCGATGCCGCGGACCTCGCGCAGCAGCCGCAGCGGGCGGTCGCCGACGTGCAGCATGCGCAGCGAGTGGCACGTCGGGTGGTAGGTGACGCGGTGCGGGAACCAGGCGCCGACGTCGGTGACGCCGAGGACGTCCACCAGGAACTCCGACAGCTCGTACACCCGCGAGGCGACCCCGGCGGTGCGCGGCGCCAGCTTCGGATGCCACTCGCGGATCATGGCCGCGCATGATGCGGACGGCGCCACGACCGCCTCGTACGGCTCGAACGTCTCCGCGAACCCCTTCACCAGGTGCAGCGCCTGGTCCCGGTAGCCGGTGTTGAGGTGCATCTGCCCGCAGCACGTCTGCGCCTCGGGGAACTCGACGTCGTGGCCGAGCCGCCGCAGCAGCCGCACCATCGCCTTGCCCGTGTCCGGATACATCGTGTCGTTGACGCAGGTGAGGAACAGCGCGACCTTCATGAGGCGCCTCCGGGGGAGCGGCTGGACTCGCGGACGACCAGCTCGGGCTGGAACATGACCTGCTGGTGGGCGTGCCCGCCGGACGCGTCGCACTCCTCCAGCAGCAGCTCGGTCGCGATCCGGCCGAGCTGGTAGGTGGGCTGCCGCACCGAGCTGAGGGGGACGGCGGCCGCGGCCGAGAACTCGATGTCGTCGTACCCGATCAGCGCCACGTCAGTCGGCACCTTGATCCCCGCCTGCAGCAGCACGCGCAGCACGCCGAGCGCGAGCAGGTCGTTCGCGCAGAAGATCGCGTCCGGCAGGCCGTCCGCCAGCAGCCGCCCCGCCGCCTCCTGCCCGGACCGCGCGTTCATCGCGCCGACCGCGACCTCGCGCATCGCGTCCCGGCCGAGCCCGGCGGCGCGCAGCGCCCGCAGCGCGCCCTTGCGGCGGTCGGCGCACTGCCGCAGCACCATCGGCCCGGTGACGAACGCGATCGTGCGGGCCCCGCCGGCCAGCAGCTCGCCGGCCGCGAGTTCGCCGCCCGCGACGTCGTCGACGGCGACCGAGCACTGGTTGGCGCGCGGCGTCGGATGGTCGAGCAGCACCACCGGGACCTCGCGCTCGCGCAGCCGGTCGGCGGTCTCGCCGTCGTCGCCGACCGGGGTCAGCAGGACGCCGCGGACCCGCTGCTCGGCGAACACCCGCAGGTTGCGCTGCTCCCGCTCCGCCGACTCGCCCGACGACGACAGCAGCACCGCGTAGCCGCGCTCGCTGGCGATGTCCTCCACGCCGCGCGCCACGTCGGTGAAGAACGGGTTGGCGAGGTCGAGGACCATCAGCCCGATCGTGCTGCTGTGCCCGGCGCGCAGTGTCGACGCCGAGCCGTTGCGGACGAAGCCCAGCTCGCGGATCGCCTGCTCGACGCGGGCGCGGGTCGCCTCGGCCACCCGCTCGGGCCGGTTGAGCACGTTGGACACGGTGCCGGGGGAGACGCCGGCGTGCGCCGCGACCTGCTTGATGCCGACCGTCCGGCTCAGCGCGGGACGTTCGGCGCCGTCGTCTGTGCTCAATCCGTGTGCCCCCGGTCCGTCCGCCTGTGTCGCCGCTCACTTTGGGTCATGGCATTAAAACGTGTCAACCCCAGAGTCGCGACGGCGAACCCCCGAACCCGGGTGGCCGGTCCCGGCCGGGGCGACTTCGAAAACGTCTTCCGCCCTTGCATGGGCGGGGTTTGGACGGCGTCCGGCCGGGTCGTGGGGCAGGTTCCCTCTTGACGGGTGCTCCGGGTCACATCTAGCGTCCTCCGCGACATCTTCTTAAAACGTTTTTCATTCACAGGTCACCGACGTCCCCCGCGAGGAGGGCCGCCATGAGCGCACCGGGCCGGTCGGCACCGCCGACATTGGCGCTGGTCAACGTGAGCAAGTCGTTCGGCGCCGTGCGCGCCCTGCAGGGCGTCACGCTGGAGCTGCACGCGGGCGAGGTGCACGCACTCGCCGGCGAGAACGGCGCGGGCAAGTCCACGGTCGTAAAAACGTTCGCAGGGGTGCACCGCCCCGACGCGGGCGAGGTCCGGGTGGACGGCGAGCCGGCCGACTTCCACGGCCCCGCCGACGCGCAGGCCGCCGGGGTCGCGGTCATCTACCAGGAGCCCACGCTGTTCCCCGACCTGTCGGTCGCCGAGAACATCTTCATGGGCCGCCAGCCCCGCGCCCGTGGTCGGCTAACGGGGCTGGGCCGCATCGACCGCCGCGCCATGCACGCCGAGACGGCGAAGCTGTTCGAGCGGCTCGGCGTCGCGCTGGACCCGCAGCAGCCCGCCCGCGGCCTGTCCATCGCCGACCAGCAGGTCGTCGAGATCGCCAAGGCCATCTCCCGGGACGCGCGGGTCCTCATCATGGACGAGCCCACCGCCGCGCTCACCGGCCAGGAGGTCGCCCGGCTGTTCGCGGTGACCCGCACCCTCCAGGAGCAGGGCTGCGCGGTGCTGTTCATCTCGCACCGGCTGGAGGAGATCTTCGAGCTGTGCGAGCGCGTCACGACGCTGCGCGACGGCACCTTCATCGCCACCGACGAGGTCGCGGACATCACCGCCGACGACCTCGTCCGCCGGATGGTCGGCCGCGACCTCGACGCCCTCTACCCCAAGCAGGATGTGACGCCCGGCGAGGTCGCGCTGAAGGTCAGCAGGCTGACCCGCGAGGGCGCGTTCACCGACGTCTCGTTCGAGGTCCGCCGCGGCGAGATCGTCGCGCTGGCCGGGCTGGTCGGCGCCGGCCGCAGCGAGGTCGCCCGCGCGATCTTCGGCGTGGACCGCTGGGACGCCGGGGCCGTCGAGGTCGAGGGCCGCGCGCTGCCGCCCGGCAGCCCCACCGCCGCGATGTCGGCCGGGCTCGCGCTCGTCCCCGAGGACCGCCGCCAGCAGGGCCTCGTCATGGACATGTCCATCGAGCGGAACATGGGCCTCACCCAGCTGAAGGCGCTGCGCCGCGCGACCGGCCGCGCCGGGCTGATCTCCCGGAAGGTCGAGCGGGACCGGGCCGCCGACTGGGGGCTGCGGCTCCAGCTCAAGTACTCCCGCCTCTCCGACGCCGTCGGCGTCCTGTCGGGCGGCAACCAGCAGAAGGTCGTGCTCGCCAAGTGGCTGGCCACCGAGCCGGCCGTGCTGATCGTGGACGAGCCGACCCGCGGCATCGACGTCGGCACCAAGGCCGAGGTGCACCGGCTGCTGTCGGAGCTGGCCGCGCAGGACCTCGCGGTGCTGATGATCTCCTCCGACCTGCCGGAGGTGCTCGGCATGGCCGACCGCGTCCTCGTCATGCACGAGGGCCGGCTCACCGCCGAGATCGCCCGCGCGGACGCGACCGAGGAGACCGTAATGGCCGCCGCCACCGGCCGCGCTGGGACGGGGAGGGCGGCTTGATGACCGTACTCACTGAGAGCCCGGCGCGGCCGGGTGGGGCGGGTGGGCCCGCGGGCGGCGGGCGGCGCCTGGTCGAGCTGGTGCTGCGCGCCCGGGAGATGAGCATTCTCGGCGGCCTCGTCCTGCTCGTCGTCGGCACGACGATCGCGAACCCGCGGTTCTTGTCCGGGCAGGGCGTCAAGGACATCTTCCTCAACGCCTCCATCCTGGTGCTGCTCGCCGTCGGGCAGACGGTGGTCGTCGTCACCCGCAACATCGACCTGTCGGTCGGGTCCGTCGTCGGGCTCGTCGCGTTCAGCGCCGGCAAGTTCGCCGCCGCCGGCGACCACCACGTCGTACTCGTCCTGGTCTTCGGCGTCGCGATCGGGCTGGCGTGCGGGCTGGTCAACGGGCTGCTCGTCAGCTTCTGCCGCGTCCCCGCCCTCGTCGTCACGCTCGGCACCCTGTACGTGATCCAGGGGCTCGACTACCGCATCGCGCACGGGCAGCAGATCGGCGCCGCCGAACTGCCGTCCTCGGTGCTGAAGCTCGGCAACGACGGGATCCTCGGCGTCCCCTACCTGCCGATCATCACCGTTGTCGTGATGCTGGGGGTCGGCTACTACCTGCGGTCCTACTCGTCCGGGCGCGAGTTCTACGCGATCGGGTCGAGCCCGGAGGCCGCGCGGCTCGCCGGCGTGCCGATCCGCCGCCGCGTCCTCACCGCCTACCTGGTCAGCGGCGCGCTCGCCGGGCTCGCCGGGGTGCTGTGGCTCGGCCGGTTCGGCACCGTCGTCGCGGACGCCGCGCACGGCTGGGAGCTGACCGTCGTCAGCGCCGTCGTCGTCGGCGGAGTCGCCATCACCGGCGGCGTCGGGACGGTGTACGGGGCGGCGCTCGGCGGCCTGCTGCTCACCACCATCGGCAGCGTGCTGGTCGTCCTCAAGGTCAACTCGTTCTGGCAGGACGCGATCACCGGCGTCCTCCTGCTGCTGGCCATCAGCGTGGACCGGCTGCTGGCGCTGCGCGTCACCCGGACGCTGAAACAGCGGTCGCTCGAATCGGCCGCCCATCGCGAGGCCGCTCCGGAGAAGAAGGAGGGACGGTCATGAGCCGCCTCGGAGGGCTGATGCGGTGGGAGACCGCCGTCACCGCCCTGCTGATCGTGGTGTTCGCCGGCGGCGCCGGGTTCTCGCCCGACTTCGCCAGCAACGGCAACCTGTCGTTCGCCCTCGACGACCTGTCGGAGATCGCGCTGATCGCGCTGCCGATGACGCTGCTGGTCGTGTGCGGGCAGGTCGACCTGTCGGTGGCCTCCATCCTCGGCCTGTGCAGCGCGCTGACCGGCAAGATGTGGGACGGCGGCATGGCCATCGAGACGATCATCCCGATCGTGCTCGTCGTCGGGATCGTCTGCGGCCTGGTCAACGGGCTGCTCGTGACGAAGCTCGGGCTGCCGTCCCTCGCCGTGACGATCGGCACGATGACCCTCTACCGGGGCCTCGCCTACGTCACGCTCGGCACCGGGGCCATCTCCGAGTTCCCGTTCGCCTACACCGACCTCGCCACCTCGTCCATCCCGGGCACGCCGATCCCGTACCCGATCGCGCTGTTCATCGTGCTCGCCATCGCCACCGGCATCGTCCTGCACGCCACCGGCATCGGGCGGTCGCTGTTCGCGATCGGCGCGCAGGAGGACGCCGCCTACTTCGCCGGCATCCGGGTCAAGCGCATCAAGCTGATCCTGTTCACGGTGTCCGGCCTGGTCGCCGGGTTCGCCGGCGTCGTCTACACGCTCCGCTACGGCAGCGCCCGCGCCGACAACGGCCTCGGGCTCGAACTCACCGTCATCGCGGCGGTGCTGCTCGGCGGCATCGACTTCGACGGCGGCAAGGGCACGCTCGGCGGCGTCATCGCGGCCGTGCTGCTCATCGGCCTGCTCCGCAACCTGCTGATGCTCAACGACGTCTCCACCGAGGTCCAGTCGATCGTCACCGGGCTGCTGCTCATCGTCAGCGTCCTCACCCCGCGGCTGATCGCCGTGGTCCGCGAGACACAGGGCAGGCGGCGGGGCGCGCGACCCGCGGCCACCGCCGCGCCCTGACACGTCCCACTCCACCCCCGAAAGGCAACGTGATGACCATTCGTCTGCGCGCTCCGCGCCGGCTGGCGGCCGTCGCCACGGCGAGCGTCCTGGCCCTCAGCATGGCCGCCTGCGGCGGCACCACCAAGAACGACTCCGACTCCGGGGACGCCAAGGCCGCCGGCGGCAACGCCACGGCGAACCCGAACGCGCCGATGAAGAAGGGCCTGAAGCTGGCGTTCCTGCCTAAGCAGGTCAACAACCCCTACGAGACGATCGTCGACAAGGCCGGCATCGAGGCGGCCGAGGAGTTCGAGGCGGAGGCCAAGGAGGTCGGCCCGTCGGACGCGTCCGCGTCCTCGCAGGTCTCCTACATCAACACGCTCATCCAGCAGCGGCACGACGCGATCCTGATCGCCGCCAACGACGCGAACGCGGTGTGCGGCCCGCTCAAGCAGGCGATGGCCAAGAACATCAAGATCGTCGCCTACGACTCCGACACCAACCCCGACTGCCGGGACGTGTTCATCAACCAGGCCAGCTCGGAGGAGATCGGCCGCAGCGAGGTCAAGCTCCTCGCCGAGCAGCTCGACTACAAGGGCGAGATCGCGATCCTGTCGGCGACGGCGAACGCCACGAACCAGAATACCTGGATCAAGTTCATGAAGGACGAGCTCGGCAAGCCCGAATACTCGAAGATGAAGCTCGTCAAGGTCGCCTACGGCGACGACGACGACCAGAAGTCGTTCCAGCAGACGCAGGGGCTGCTGCAGGCGTACCCGAACCTCAAGGGCATCATCTCGCCGACCACGGTCGGCATCGCCGCCGCGGCCCGCTACATCTCCGGCTCCAAGTACAAGGGCAAGGTCGCGCTGACCGGCCTCGGCACCCCCGACCAGATGCGCAAGTTCGTCAAGGACGGCACGGTCAAGGAATTCGAGCTGTGGGACCCCAAGAACCTCGGCTACCTGGCCGCCTACGCGGCGGGGGCGCTGTCGTCCGGCCAGATCACCGGCGCGCAGGGCGAGAAGTTCAAGGCCGGCAAGCTCGGCGAGCGCACGATCGGCGCCAACGGCGAGGTCATCCTCGGCCCGCCCACGGTCTTCGACGCCAAGAACATCGACGAGTACCACTTCTGATCACATGAAGCGAGTCTGCTTCCTGCTCAAGGTCAGGCAGGACCGCCTGGAGGAGTACAAGCTGCGCCACCAGGCGGTCTGGCCCGACATGCGGAACGCCCTGCGCGACACCGGCTGGCACAACTACTCGCTGTTCCTGCGGGAGGACGGCCTCCTCGTCGGCTACCTGGAGACCGACGACTTCGAGGCCGCCCAGGAGGCGATGGCCCGCACCGAGGTCAACGCCCGATGGCAGGCCGAGATGGCGCAGTACTTCGAGGACCTCGACGGCCGCCCCGACGAAGGCATGTGGCCGCTCACCGAGGTCTTCCACCTGGATTGAAAGAGGTAACCGTGAACGACACCAGCGCGGTGAAGGACGCCCTGCGCCGCCAGCAGATCGAAACTCCCTCGTGGGCGTACGGGAACTCGGGGACCCGGTTCAAGGTCTTCGCCCAGCGGGGCGTGCCGCGCACCCCGCAGGAGAAGATCGACGACGCCGCGCAGGTGCACCGTTTCACCGGCGTCGCGCCCAGCGTGGCCGTCCACATCCCCTGGGACAAGGTGGACGACTACGCCGCGCTGGCCGCGCACGCCGAGGAGTGCGGGGTGCGGATCGGCGCGGTGAACACGAACGTGTTCCAGGACGACGACTACATGCTCGGCAGCGTCACCAACCCCGACGCCGCCGTCCGCCGCAAGGCCCTCGACCACCTCCTCGAAGCGGTCGACATCATGGACCTGACCGGGTCCCGCGACCTGAAGCTGTGGTTCTCCGACGGGACGAACTACCCGGGGCAGGACGACATCCGCACCCGCCAGGACCGGATGGCCGAGGCCCTCGCGGCGGTGTACGAGCGGCTCGGCGACGACCAGCGGTTCCTGCTGGAGTACAAGCTGTTCGAGCCCGCCTTCTACATGACCGACGTGCCGGACTGGGGCACCTCCTACGCGCACTGCGTCAAGCTCGGCCCGAAGGCGCAGGTCGTGGTGGACACCGGGCACCACGCGCCCGGCACCAACATCGAGTTCATCGTGGCGTTCCTGCTGCGCGAGGGGAAGCTCGGCGGGTTCGACTTCAACTCCCGCTTCTACGCCGACGACGACCTGATGGTGGGGTCCGCCGACCCGTTCCAGCTGTTCCGGATCATGTACGAGGTGGTGCGCGGCGGCGGCTACGACGCCGGGGCGGGCGTGGCGTTCATGCTCGACCAGTGCCACAACATCGAGCCGAAGATCCAGGGGCAGATCCGGTCGGTGATGAACGTCCAGGAGGCCACGGCGAAGGCGCTGCTGGTGGACGCGGACGCGCTGCGGGCCGCGCAGCAGTCCGGTGACGTCCTCGAAGCGAACGCGGTCTTCATGGACGCCTACAACACCGACGTCCGGCCGCTGCTCGCCGAGCTGCGCGAGGAGATGGGCCTGCACCCGGACCCGGTCGCGGCCTACAAGGCGTCCGGCTACTTCGAGCGGGTCGCCGAGGAGCGCAAGGACGGCCAGGCCGCCGGCTGGGGCGCCTGATGAAGGAGACGGAACCGATGACTTCCACCTCGCCCGAGGTGGAGCAGCTGCTGGAACGCGCCAACACCCTCGGCTCGGACCCGCGCAACACCAACTACGCGGGCGGCAACGCGTCCGCGAAGGGCACCGTCACCGACCCGGTGACGGCTCGCGACGTCGAGCTGATGTGGGTGAAGGGCTCCGGCGGCGACCTCGGCACCCTCACCGAGAAGGGTCTCGCCGTGCTGCGGCTCGACCGGATGCGCGCCCTCGTGGACGTCTACCCGGGCGTCGAGCGCGAGGACGAGATGGTCGCCGCGTTCGACTACTGCCTGCACGGCAAGGGCGGCGCGGCGCCGTCCATCGACACCGCCATGCACGGCCTGGTCGAGGCCGCGCACGTCGACCATCTGCACCCCGATTCCGGCATCGCGATCGCGACGGCCGCCGACGGGGAGGAGCTGACGCGGCGGATCTTCGGCGACCGGGTGGCGTGGGTGCCGTGGCGGCGTCCCGGCTTCCAGCTCGGGCTGGACATCGCGGAGATCAAGCGCGCGATCCCGCAGGCGATCGGGGTGATCCTCGGCGGGCACGGGATCACCGCGTGGGGCGAGACGAGCGAGGAGTGCAAGGCCAACTCGCTCGACATCATCCGCACCGCCGAGACGTACATCGCCGAGCACGGCAAGGCCGACCCGTTCGGCGAGGTGATCCACCCGGTGCTGCCGGAGGACGAGCGGCGCGCCCGCGCGGCGGCGTTGTTCCCGCTGCTCCGGGGCCTGGCGTCCACCGATCGGCCGCAGGTCGGGCACTACACCGGCAGCGAGGCCGTCCTCGACTTCGTCTCGCGCGCCGAGCATCCCCGGCTCGCGGCGCTCGGAACGTCCTGCCCGGATCACTTCCTGCGCACCAAGGTCCGCCCCATGGTCCTGGACCTGCCGCCGGACGCCCCCCTCGACGACGTCAAGGCCCGCCTGAAGGAACTCCACGCCGCCTACCGGGAGGAGTACGCGGCCTACTACGACCGGCACGCCCTTCCGGATTCGCCGCCGATGCGCGGTGCGGACCCGGCGATCGTCCTCGTCCCAGGCGTCGGCATGTTCTCGTTCGGCGCCAACAAGCAGACCGCGCGCGTCGCCGGCGAGTTCTACGTCAACGCGATCAACGTGATGCGCGGTGCGGAGGCGCTGTCGTCGTACGCGCCGATCGACGAGGCCGAGAAGTTCCGCATCGAGTACTGGGAGCTGGAGGAGGCCAAGCTCCGCCGGATGCCGAAGCCGAAGCCGCTCGCGACCCGCGTCGCGGTCGTCACCGGCGGCGGCTCGGGCATCGGTGCGGCCACCGCCCGCCAGCTCGCCGCCGAGGGCGCCTGCGTCGTCGTTGCCGACCGGGACGTGGCCGCAGCCGAGAAGGTCGCGGCCGAGATCGGCGCGAACGCCCTGCGTGCGTCGGACGTAGCGGTCGCAGCAGGCGCCGACGTGACGTCCGAGGACGAGATCGCCGTCGCCGTCCGGGACGCGGTCCTGGCGTTCGGCGGCGTTGACCTCGTCGTCAACAACGCCGGCCTGTCGATCTCCAAGCCGCTGTTGGAGACGACCACCGCCGACTGGGACCTGCAGCACGACGTCATGGCGCGCGGCTCGTTCCTGATGTCCCGCGAGACGGCCCGTGTGATGGTCGAGCAGGGGATGGGCGGCGACATCGTCTACATCGCGTCCAAGAACGGGGTGTTCGCCGGGCCGAACAACATCGCCTACGGCGCGACGAAGGCCGACCAGGCGCACCAGGTGCGGCTGCTGGCCGCCGAGCTGGGCGAGCACGGCATCCGCGTCAACGGCGTCAACCCGGACGGCGTGGTGCGCGGCTCCGGCATCTTCGCCGGCGGCTGGGGCGCCAAGCGCGCCGCCGTGTACGGCGTCGAGGAGGAGAAGCTCGGCGAGTTCTACGCCCAGCGGACGCTGCTGAAGCGCGAGGTGCTGCCCGAGCACGTCGCCGCCGCCGTCTTCGCCCTCACCGGCGGGGACCTGACCCACACCACCGGGCTGCACATCCCCGTCGACGCGGGCGTGGCCGCCGCCTTCCTGCGCTGACCGGTGACAGGAGGACGGCCGGCGGCCCGGACCGTGCGGCGGCGCTCACACACGTCCGTCGCCGCACCGTCCCCAACCGGGCCGCCGGCCGTCCTGCAGGGCCCGCTCGACCAAAAGGAACCCGAAGGGACAACGATGGACCAGGCCGAGAAGTTCGCACCCACCGCATCGTCCGTGAAGGTCGGTCTCGTCGCCGGGGGCCTCGGCGCGTACTGGCCGCAGTTCCCCGACCTGCTGCCGCAGCTGAAGCGGTCCGCCGAGCGCGTCTCCGAGCGGATGCGCGGGCTCGGCGCCGAGGTCGTCGACGTGGGCTTCATCTCCGACGCGCAGGAGGGCGCGGCGGCGGCCGAGAAGCTCCGCGCCGCCGGCTGCGACATCATCGTCGGCTTCCTCACGACCTATATGACCGCGTCGATGCTGGTCCCGGTCGCGCAGCGGGCGGACGCACCGGTCCTGCTGATCAACCTGCAGCCGACCGAGTCGATGGACCACGCCACGTTCGACACCGGGCAGTGGCTCGCCTACTGCGGCGCCTGCCCGCTGCCGGAGATGGCGAACGCGTTCGAGCGCTGCGGCGTCCCGTTCCGCTCCGTCTCCGGATACCTGGAGGACGAGCGGGCCTGGGCGAAGATCGGCCGCTGGGTGCGGGCCGCCGGGGTCCGGGCCGCGCTGCGCGGGGGGCGGCACGGCCTGATGGGCCACCTCTACCCGGGCATGCTGGACGTCTCCACCGACCTCACCCTCGTCAGCGCCAACTTCGGCGGGCACGTCGAGGTGCTGGAGTTCGACGACCTGCGCGTCCGGGTGGAGAAGGTCACGGACGCCGAGGCGGCGGCGAAGAAGGCGGAGGCGGAGAAGATCTTCGAGCTGGACGGGTCCGTCAACGACGACGACCTGACCTGGGCGGCCCGCGTCGCCGCCGGCCTCGACCACCTCGCCGAGGACTTCGGGCTCGACAGCCTCGCCTACTACCACCGGGGCCTGGACGGCGAGATCCACGAGCGGCTCGGCGCCGGCATGATCCTCGGCGCCTCCCTGCTCACCGCGCGCGGCGTCCCGGCGGCCGGCGAGTACGAGCTGCGCACGTCCCTCGCCATGCTGATCGCCGACCGGCTCGGCGCGGGCGGCTCGTTCACCGAACTGCAGGCCCTCGACTTCCGGCGCGGCCACGTCGAGATGGGCCACGACGGGCCCGCGCACCTGGCGATCAGCGCCCGCCGCCCGCTGCTGCGCGGCCTCGGCGTCTACCACGGCAAGCGCGGCTACGGCGTGTCGGTGGAGTTCGACGTCCGGCACGGCCCGGTCACCGCGTTCGGGATCGTCCAGCGCCGGGACGGCCGGTTCGCGTTCGTCGCGTCCGAGGGCGAGACCGTGGACGGGCCGCTGCTGCGGATCGGCAACACCACGTCCCGCGTCGACTTCGGCTGCGACCCGGGCGAGTGGACCGACGCGTGGTCGGCCACCGGTATCTCCCACCACTGGGCCCTGGCCACCGGCCACCTGACCCCCGACCTGAAGGCCCTCGCCGACCTCCTGGGAACCGATCTGGTCCAGGTCAATCCCTGAGTTCCGGCGGGAGAAGGGCGCCGCCGTCGCGGAGTTCGCGGACGACCTCGACGAGCCGCGCGACCGCAGCGCCGGAGTCGTCGCGCCGCCACACGAGGCGGCAGTCGATCTCCGGGCTCGGGTCGGTGAAGTACCGGTACGCGACGCCGGGCGACGGGTGCGCCGCCGCCGCGCTCGGTGACGTGATCGCGATGGCGGCGCCGGTGAGCACGAGCGGCAGCATCCGGTCGAGGCTCGGGATCTCCTGGTGGACGCTGACGGTCGCGCCGCGCGTCGTGAGCTGCCCGATGATCCGGTCGTGCAGTGCCGGGTTGACGTCGCGCGGGACGACGGTGAGCGGCTCGTGCGACAGGCGCGCCGGGTCCAGCGTCGGCTCGCCCGCCAGGGGATGGCCCGCCGCGAGCGCGGCGATGAGCGGCTCGCGCGCGACGAGCAGGCTCGCCAGTCCGGGCGGGAGGTCGGGCGTCCAGCACAGGCCGAGGTCGAGGCGGTGCTCGGTGAGCGCGGCGAGCTGCTCCGGCGTCGTCATCGGCCGGGGCGCCACCGTGATGGACGGGACGCGAGGCACCGCGAGCCCGAACAGCCGGGACCCGAGATCGTCGGCGTACCCGACGCGGACCTCGGTGCCGCCGTGCGCGGCGCGGCGCCCGACGTCCAGCGCGTGCCGGGCGGCGTCCACCGTGCGGCGCGCCTCGGGCAGGAACGCCTCCCCGGCCGTGGTGAGGGCGACGCGGCGGCTGGTGCGGGTGAACAGCGGCGCGCCGAGTTCCCGCTCCAGCCGGCGGATCTGCTCGCTCACCGACTGCTGCGCCACGTGCATGCGCTCGGCCGCCCGCCCGAAGTGCAGCTCCTCCGCGACGGCCAGCACGTACTCCAACTGCCGAAGCTCCATGGGCCACCTCGATCGACAGGCTGCGCCTGTTGACCGTACCCGTCCTGCGCGTTGATGATCCCCGGCCGCCGCCGTGTCATGGAGACATGAAGACATGGTTCATCACCGGTACGTCCCGCGGCCTCGGCCGCGAGTTGACCGAGCAGCTTCTCGCCCGCGGCGACCGCGTCGCCGCAACCCTCCGCGACCCCGCCCGGCTCGCCGATCTCGCCGGATACGGGGACCGGCTCTGGGTCCGCCCCCTGGACGTGGCCGACACCGCCGGGCTCCGCGAGGTCGTGGACGCGGCCTTCGCCGACCTCGGCCGCATCGACGTCGTCGTGTCCAACGCCGGCTACGGGGTTACCGGGGCCGCCGAGGAACTCTCCGACGCCCAGATCGACGACGTGATCGCCACGAACCTGACCGGCTCGATCCAGCTCGTCCGGGCGGTGCTCCCGCATCTGCGCGCGCAGGGCGGCGGCCGGATCCTGCAGCTGTCCAGCATGGGCGGGCAGATGGCGTTCCCCGGATTTTCGCTCTACCACACCACCAAATGGGGCATCGAGGGCTTCTTCGAGGCGCTGGCCCCCGAGGTGGAGCCGTTCGGCGTCCGCACCACGCTCGTGGAGCCGGGCATGGTGCGGACGTCGTTCTACTCGTCCGCGCACCGGGCCCCGGCCCAGGAGGCGTACGCGGCCAACCCGGCGATCATGCGCGGCGACGGGGTGCCCGTGGACCAGATGCCCGGCGACCAGGCCAAGGTCGCCGCCGCGATGATCGACGCCGCCGCCCAGGACGTCCCGCCGCGCCGCCTCCTCTTGGGCTCGGACGCCTACTCCTACGTCCACGCGGCCCTGACCGACCGGCTCGCCGCCGCCGAGGCCCAGAAGGACCTCGCGCCCACGACCGATGTATAGTCAACATTCGTGACTAATGCGCAGGGTGCCGGGGAAGCCGATCTGGGAATGCTGGCGGGCCGGCTGATGCGGGCGCTGCAGGAGGAGCTGTTCGAGCGCCTGGCCGAGCAGGGCCACCCGGACGTCCGCCCCCGGCACGGCACCGTACTGGCCTTCCTCGACGCCGGCGGGGCGCGCGCGACCGAACTGTCGGCCCGGTCCGGCCAGCACAAGCAGATCGTCGGCACGATCGTGGACGAGCTGACCGGGCTCGGCTACGTCCGCCGCGAACCCGACCCCGCCGACCGCCGCGCCAAGCGGATCGTCCCCACCGAGCACGGCCTCGACGAGATCGCCAAGGCCCGCGCCATCCTCGCCGCGATCGAGGATCGCCACCGCCAGACCCTCGGCAACGAGCACTACACGGCTTTTAAGGACGCCTTCGAGCGAATCACCCGCGCCCAGACAACCTGGCGCGCATAGCGGCCGATGCGGTAGCCGGCGGACGTGCGACCCGGTTGTGTCACGTTGAGTGATTATCCGTAACGTTCTGTGTGTGGAGGGTGATCGGGGGAGCTGGGCGGGGCCCGGCGGGTTGCGGGTGACGGCGGTGCGGTTGACGGGGGCGCACCGGGTTCTGGCGGAGTACGCGGGTGTGGGCGGGGACAGCGCGTTCCTGGTGACGCGGGGCGGGGAGCTGGTCGGCCGCGGCTACTACCCGTCGGTGGAGGCGCTCGCCGAGGCCGTGGACCTGGCGGAGCTCCACCCCGTGTGACCAGCGGTTGCGCGAACCGCCGCCGCACCTGTACTGGTTACACCGTGAGTGAGAGCTGGGAAGTCGTCGTGGTCGGGTCGGTCAACGCGGATCTGGTGATCGGGGTCGAGCGGAGGCCCGCGCCGGGGGAGACCGTGCTCGGGTCCGACATGGTCGTCCATCCGGGCGGGAAGGGCGCCAACCAGGCGGTCGCGGCGGCGCGGCTCGGCGGCCGGGCCGGGATCGTCGGGCGGATCGGCGACGACGGGCACGGCGAACTGCTGCGCGGCGCGCTCGCCGCGGACGGCGTGGATCTCGCCCATCTGGCCGTCACGCCGGGCGTGCCGACCGGTGTGGCGTTGATCACGGTCGGGTCGGACGGCGATAACAGCATCATCGTCTCGCCCGGCGCCAACGCACGGCTCACCCCCGAGAACGTCGAGGCCGCCCGGGAGATGATCGCCGGGGCGTCCGTCGTGTCGTTCCAGCTGGAGGTGCCGCTGCCCGCCGTGGAGGCCGCCGCCCGGCTCGCGGCCGGGGCCGGGGGACGCGTCGTGCTCAACCTGTCGCCGCCCGCGCCCGTCCCCGCCGAGCTGCTCGCCCTCTGCGACCCGCTCGTCGTCAACGAGCACGAGGCGGCGTTCCTCCTGGACGGCGGCGGCGACGCCGGGGAGCTGGCGGCGAAGCTGGCCCGCTCCGGGCCCCGCTCGGTCGTCGTCACGCTCGGCGCCGACGGCGTCGTGGTCGCCGACGGCGAGGGCGTCACGGCGATCCCGTCGCCGAAGGCCGACGCCGTCGACACGACCGGCGCGGGCGACGCCTTCACCGCCGCGCTCTGCCTGCGGCTCGCGCGGGGCGACGCGCTGCGCGACGCCGCCCGGTACGCCACCCGCGTGGGTGCCGCGGCCGTCCGCAAGCGGGGCGCGCAGAGTTCCTACCCGACGCCGGACGAGCTGCCTTAGCGGCTCGTGCGGGCGCGCAGCCGGTACAGCTCGTCGGCGACGTCGTGGACGTCGGAGCCGAGGTCGAACGCGCTGAGCAGGTGCAGGTCGTTGGACGTCTCGATCTCCAGCATCCGGGTGTGCAGCAGGAGCCGGCGGCGTTCGTCCACCCGGATCGTGCGGACGTCCTCCCACCCGATGCTGCGGTGCCCCGCGTAGCCGGACACGACCGTGAGCCCGTCCCCGTCGGCGGCGAGCCGGACCGGCGCGACCAGGTCGCGCAGCGCCAGCGCGTTCAGCCCGATCGCGGCCGCGCCCGCGAGGAACAGGAACTGCGGGTCGTGGCTGTAGAGGACGATGAGCGCCGTCACGGCCGCCGCGCCGGCGCACTTCAGCGCCACATGACCGGGCGGTACTCGCCACCGCCGCTGTGAACCCTCACCCATGCCCGCCACCGTAGCCGCAACCGGCCCCGGCCGGGTCATGCGCGTCCGGTAGCGTCGCAACCATGCGACTCGGCGTGCTGGACGTGGGCTCGAACACCGTGCACCTGCTGGTGGTCGACGCCCACCAGGGAGCGCGGCCCCTGCCCGCGTTCTCCCACAAGGCCGATCTCCGGCTCACCGCCCACCTGGACGACTCCGACCGCCTGTCCGCGGAGGGCGAGGCGCTGCTGCGCGACTTCGTCGACGAGGCGCTGCAGATCGCCGAGGACAAGGGCGTCGAGGACCTGGTCGCGTTCGCGACCTCCGCCGTCCGCGACGCCGCCAACGGCGAGGACGTCCTCGCCCGGATCCGCGCCGACAAGTCGATCGACGTCCGCGCGATGTCCGGCGACGAGGAGGCGCGACTGACCTTCCTCGCCGTCCGCCGCTGGTTCGGCTGGTCGTCGGGGCGGCTGCTCGTCGTGGACATCGGCGGCGGCTCGCTGGAGATCGCGTCCGGGATCGACGAGGAGCCGGACGTGGCGATCTCGCTGCCGCTCGGCGTGGCCCGGCTCACCCGCGACCGGTTCACCGCCGACCCGCCGCCGCCGGAGGAGATCCGCGACCTGCGCCGGCACGTCCGGGCGGAGATCGCCCGGCAGGTCGGGGACGTCGCCCGGTACGGGGCCGCCGACCACGCGGTCGCCACGTTCAAGACGTTCCGGCATCTCGCCCGGATCGCGGGCGCGGCGCCCAGCGCCGAGGGGCCCTACCAGCGCCGCGCCCTGTCCGACGCCGACGTGACCGACTGGGCGGAGAAGCTCGCGCCGATGCCGTCCGCGGAGCGCGCCGGGCTGCCCGGCGTGTCGGAGAGCCGCGCCGAGCTGCTGCTCGCGGGCGCGATCGTCGCGGACGCCGTGATGGACCTGTTCGAGCTGACCGAGCTGGAGATCTGCCCGTGGGCGCTGCGCGAGGGCGTCATCCTGCGCCGCCTCGACATGATCACCGGCTGAGGATCACGACCAGTTCGGGTGGCCGAGGACGTGGTCCGGCGGGGTGAGGACCTTGTCGTCGGTGCCGTCCGCCCGGACGGCGTGCAGCACCGGGTCGGTGGTCGCTCCCCGCGCGTAGCAGATCCAGTGGCCGTCCTTGGACCACGCCGGGTCCATGTCGTGCTCGCCACCGGACGTCAGGGCGCTCGGCGCGGACCCGTCGGCGTTCATCGTCCAGATCGCGCTGTTGTCGGACGCTCCCCGGGTGAAGGCGATCTTCGACCCGTCCGGTGACCATTCGGGGTCCACCGACCGGACGTCGCCGCTGGTCAGCTTCTTCCAGGCGCCGCCGGGATCGTTCGGGTCGAGGGTGTAGATCTGCTCGGTGCCGTCGCGCTTGCTCCAGAAGACCAGCTTGCCGGTGGACGACCACATCGGGTCGTCCTTCGCGGAGTCGTCGCGGGTCAGCTGGGTGACCTTGTGGTCCTGCAGGGTGATGGTGAAGATCTGCTTGGCACCGTCCTGCCGGCCCATGTAGGCGAGGCGTGTGCCGTCGGGCGACCAGGTCACCCGTCCGCCCGCGATGTCGGTGACCTTCTGGACGCCGCTGCCGTCGGCGTTCATCACCCACGCCGCGCTGGCGCCGCCCCCGCTGCGGGTGAACGCGATGAGCTTGCCGTCCGGTGACCGCTCGGGCAGGACGTCGCAGGTGTCCCCGCGCACCAGGGTCTTCACGGACCCGTTGCCGGGCGTGAACAGGCCGATGTCGGCGTGGCACGTCTTCGGCCAGCCGGGCTCGGTGTCGATGCGGACCAGCAGCGGCCCGGACGGGAACGCCGCCGGCTTCGCCCCGGTGTTCCCGGCCTCGCCGGACGGCCGCGTCAGGTAGTAGACGCCGCCCGCCACGAGCCCGGCCACCAGCACGCCGGCCACGCTGGAGGCGATCAGCGTGGTGCGCCTGGACCTCTCCGGAGGCGGCGGGAAGTAGGGGTGGGGCGCCGGGGGCACGTGCGCGGTGGGCTGCTCGTCCACCGGCCGGGTCACCGGCTCTGGCACCGGCGCGGGCGCCGGGGATGGGGTGTCGCGGGAGGTGACGCCGGGGTCCGCGGCGTCACCTCCCGCGACACCCCATCCCC
>NZ_JABXFD010000394.1 GCF_013372625.1 Actinomadura sp. BRA 177 | reverse complement strand
GACCCGCCCGGCGGCCGGATCGACGGCGCCGTCGCGGTCGCCGCCGTCGATCCGGCCGCCGGGCGGGTCCGGTTCGCCGGGATCGGGAACGTCGCCGGCTGGATCGTCGAGCCGGAGCGCCGGCACGGCATGATCTCCGTACCCGGGATCGCCGGGACGGGCGCCGCCCGGATCCAGGAGCACGCCTACGCGCTGCCGCCGGGCGCGGCGGTGGTCCTGCACTCCGACGGCCTGACCGGCCGCTGGCGCCTGTCCGACCGGCCGGGGCTGCTCGGCCGCGACCCGCTGCTGGTCGCGGCGACGCTGCTGCGCGACGCCGGGATCCACCACGACGACCGGTCCGTGCTGGCCGTCACGACGTCCGGCCGGGGGTGAGGCATGGCCGAGGACCTGCTCCGCATCGAGATCGCGGACGAGGCGGGGGTGTTCGCCGTCCGGCAGGCGGGCCGGCAGGTCGCCGCCGCCGTCGGCCTCGACCACCAGGACCAGGTCCGGGTCGCCACCGCGCTCAGCGAGGTCGGCCGGGAGCTGTACGCGTGCGCCGAGCGGGTGTCGGTCGTGTTCCGGCTCGACCGCGGCCGTCCGGGCCTGGTCATCGAGCTGGACCTCGAACCGCGCGAGGGCGCGGAGCGGCGGACCGAGTGCCAGGCCGCCGCCGCGCGGCTGGTGAACCTCGTCGAGGAGAAGACGGAGAAGGGCGCCCGCGTCCGGCTCCGCAAGGACCTGCCGGCGGACGCCGAACCGGCGGCCGGCCCCGCGCTGGACGACCTGCGCGCGCGGCTCGGGCGGCTGCGCCCCGCCCCCGCCCTGGAGGAGCTGCGGACGCAGAACACCGAGCTGATGGCGACGCTGGAGGATCTGCAGCGGCAGCGGGAGGAGCTGCGGACCCTGAACGCCGAGCTGGAGGAGACCAACCACGGCGTCATGGCCCTCTACGGCGAGATCTCCGGCGAACTGGAGGAGACGAACCGGGGCGTCGTGGCGCTGTACGCCGAGCTGGAGGAGAAGTCCGACCAGCTGCGCGAGGCGGGCGAGGCGAAGAACCGGTTCTGGGCCGCCGTCAGCCACGAGCTGCGCACGCCGGTGAACGCGGTCATCGGGCTCACCAAACTGCTGCTCGACCCGGCGGCCGACCCGCTGACCGGGGAGCAGCGGCAGCAGATCTCGCTGATCCGCGACACCGGCGGCACGCTGCTGTCGCTGGTGAACGAGCTGCTGGACATGGCGCGTGCCGAGCAGGGCAGGCTGGAGCCGCACCCGGCCCCGGTGGACGTCCCGCTGCTGCTCGCGGAGCTGTCGGAGCCGCTGGAACCGATGGCCGAACAGGCCGGGCTCACGCTCACCGTGGACGCCGCCGGTGGGCCGGACGTGCTCGTCACCGATGCGGAGATGCTCTCCCGGATCCTGCGGAACCTGGTGGGCAACGGGCTGAAGTTCACCGCGGAGGGCGAGGTCCGGCTGTTCGTCCGGACGGCCGCCGAGGACGTGGAGTTCGTCGTGGCCGACACGGGCGCGGGCATCCCGCCCGCCGATCGGGAGCGGGTCTTCGAGGAGTTCTACCGGGTGCCGGGCAGCGGGACCGGCGGCACCGGCCTCGGTCTGCCCTACGCCCGCCGGCTCGCCCGTGCGCTCGGCGGCGACCTGCTCCTGGACAGCGTCGAGGGCGAGGGCACGACGGTGGTCCTGCGGCTGCCGGCGCGGCACGGCCCGGCCGGAGCCGGGCTCGGCCACGTGCTGATCGCCGCCGACTACGCACCGGCCCGCCGCGTCCTGCACGGCCTGGTGGCTGTCCATTATAAACATCTGACGTTGCCGACGAAGCGGATAGTGTAGATCCCTGGTGTCGCCGAACCATTAAAAAAAAAATAAAAATAAAACTACTTACTCTCAAACACTACAACTACCGCACACAACAATCACACCGTGATTAACAAAAACCCACAAA
>NZ_JABXFD010000129.1 GCF_013372625.1 Actinomadura sp. BRA 177 | reverse complement strand
GAGATGTGTATAAGCGCCAGGTCCGCCGCCGCGGCCGTCCCCGCGGCGGCCGCTGGGGCGGATCCGGCGGCCGCTGGTGGGTGTGGGCCGGGCGCGCCGTGCTGTGGGCGCTGATCATCGTCATCCTGGTCAACGGCGTCCGCGCCCCGTTCGAGCGCTTCACCGCCGACGACTCCGCCTCCGGCGGCGGCGCGACCGCGGCCAAGCCGCCGAAGAGCGCCGCGTTCCCCAGCAGCGCCGCGGGCGCGTTCGCCCTCCAGTTCGCCAACGTCTATCTCAACTTCGACCAGAAGAACGCCCCCGCCCGCGAGGCGCAATTGCGCACCTTCCTGCCCGACGGCGCCGACGCCCAATTCGGCTGGAACGGCGTCGGGAAGATGGCGGTGCAGTCCGTCCAGGTCGCCGGAGTGGACGCCCGCGACGCGCACAACGCGACCGTGACGCTGCTCGCCCGCACCGCCGACCGGTGGCTGCGGCTCGCCGTTCCCGTGTACGCCGACAAGAGCGGCTCCCTGGTCGTGTCCGCCCGTCCCGCCCTGCTTCCCCCGCCGACCAAGGCGCAGCTTCCCCAGGGCGGCGTCGGCGACCGCGACACCCCGCTGGAGAACGAGCTCAAGCCCTTCCTCGGCACCTTCTTCCAGGAGTACGCGACCGGCAACCAGGAGGCGCTGTCGCGCTTCTCCGACGGGACGACCATCGCCGGCCTCGCCAACTCCGTCACGTTCGTGCAGGTCAAGGAGGTCGTCGCGCCGAAGGGCCCGGACGGCGAGCGCACCGTCACCGCGACGGTGGTGTGGCAGCCGGCCGGGGGCGGCGGCGGCGAACTGGAGCAGACCTATCAGCTCGCCATGGTCAAGAAGGGCACCTGGCTCGTGCGCAGCATTCGCGGCACCACCGAACCGAACGCGTCATGAGAGGCCGCGAATTGAACAACCCGACCCCCGATTCCGCCGACCAAGGAAGGTAGTCAGTCGATGCTGCACCACCTCATGGCGTCGATTCCGCACGAAATCCTGGCGGCACCGAACGACGAACTCAAGACCGACCAGCTCGCCGATTGGCTCCGCCAGATATTCGGCCCGCTGTTCCTCGTGATCGTCTCCATTGTGGCGATCTTCTTCCTGTTCACCCGCGAGATCACGCGTTTCGTCCAGTTCATCGTGCTGGCGATCGGAATCGGAGTGGTCTTCTACGTGCCGAACATCATCGAGACCACGGCCAAGGCGATCGCCAAGGCCCTCGGCGTGGACGTCTCCTGACCCAGGGGAAGGGGAGTAGGGGCGTGGATCTACCCACGTACACCAACATCTGGCGCATCGAGAAGCGGCTCTACAAGCTGTACGACCTGCGGCTGCCCATGCCGCTGCCGCTCGTCCAGATCGGCGTGTTCCTCGGCGTGTTCGTGCCGTGGATCCTCCTGCTCAGGCTCGTCGGCATCCCCTTCGAATCACCCTGGCACGTCCTCTACATCGTCCCGCCAGGCGTGCTGACCTGGATGGCGACGCGCCCCGTCATCGAGGGCAAGCGGCTCACCGAGCTGCTGCTCTCGCAGAGCCGCTACCTCGCCGAGCCCCGCACCTGGTGCCGCCTCACCCCCATCCGCGAACCCCGCGAAGTGGTGATCGTCGCCCGCGTCTGGCGGCGCGCCGAGGCCCCCGCCGCGATGGAACGTGCCGCCGTCAAGTCGCACCGCCGCCGCAGGCAGACCGCCGAGCCGACCCCCCTCCCGGCCCGCCTCCCGCGCGCCCCCCGGAGGCCCCCCGCTCGCGGGCCTGACCGCCGCGCGCGACCGGACGCGGGCGAGCCTCAGGCGCTCGGGCACTCGCAATGAGCCCGACGGACTACCATCGACGCCGTGGTGCGGGAAATGTTCGCCCGCCGTCCCG
>NZ_JABXFD010000131.1 GCF_013372625.1 Actinomadura sp. BRA 177 | reverse complement strand
TGGTGACTGTTGGTTAGTGTGGTTCGCGATGAGGCGTCTGTGTCCTTCGGCTCTGAGTCGTCTTTTTTTTGTAGGCGAGCGGCGACCGCCGAGATCTACACTGTCCTCGTCGGCGGCAGGGTCAGGTGTGTATAGGAGACAGCGCCGCCCCCGTGCGGCGAGTGGCACGGCCTGCACGTGCACGGCTACCTCGCCGCGATGGAATGGCGCCTCGTGCACGGCTCCTTCGCCGACCCCGGCCCCGGCACGGTGTGGGCACGCTCCCGAATCCCGCTGGTCACCGGCGAAACCGACACACCCCTCGTGCACGCCCTGCGCCTGGCCGACAGCGCGTCCGGCATCGGCAGCCAGCTCGACCTGGCCAAATGGCTGATCATCAACACCGACCTGACGGTCGCCCTGCACCGCGACCCCATCGACGAGTGGCTGTGCATGGCCGCGTCCCTGGACGCCAGCCCCGGCGGCAGCGCCCTCTGCGAGGCGACGCTGGCCGACCGCTCGGGCGAACTCGGCCGCGCCCTCCAGACCATGCTGGTGGACGAACGCTCGTGACGAGATGTTCTTGATCGAACACACTGGGTAATGAGTTGGTGACAGAGTGCAGTCACCCATCAGGAGCCCAGAAGGATGTCGACAAGGTTTCTCGCCCTCTTCACCACGACCGCCGCCGTCTCGGTGACCCTCACCGCCGGCGTGGCCGCCGCGACCGCCTCACTAGCGGCCCCACCACCGTCCGACCCCGACCCCGTGGCCGCCGCGCCGCCCGCGTCCCCGTCCCCGTCTGCGACCCCGACGGCGTCGCCCTCACCGTCCGCCAAGGACGACAAGGAACTCAAGGAGTGCGCGGACGCCGACTGCGAGGTCACCGTCCAGGACGGCCAGACGATCAAGCTCGACAAGAAGTACGGCCTGGACCCGATCCACATCAAGATCGACGACAGCCGGGTGACCTTCACCATCCGCGGCGCGAACACCAAGATGATCAGCCAGGTCGACGCGAGCCAGATGTCCAACACGAGCGCGACCTACAACGGCATCACCTTCCGCCCGCGCATGACCAAGGACGGCAAGATGACCCTGAAAATCTCCCACGACTGACCCGCCACCACCAGGGGGGACGGGCACCCACCGCCCGTCCCCTTTCGGGTCCCGCACACGGCCTCCTTATGCCAAGCTCAGGGCTGTACGCCCTGAGATCGCTTGGCGAAGGTGAGATGAGCGAACCGCAGCCGTTACGCCCCTGGGACCCGCAGTCCATCGGCCGCTACCACCTGAGCGGTCTCCTGGGCGAAGGCGGCCAGGGCAGTGTCTATCTGGCCGCGCTGGACGGAGCCCGGGTCGCGGTCAAGCTGCTCCATCCCCGCTACGCCGCCCATGACAGCGCCCGCGGCCGCTTCATGCGGGAGATCCAGGCCGCGCGGCTGGTCTCCGACTACACCGCCCAGGTCCTGGACGCCGGTGAACACCAGGGCGTGCCGTACGTGGTCAGCGAGTACATCCCCGGACCGTCCCTGGCCGACCGCGTCGCGGCGGACGGGCCGTGCGCCGGCGGCGAGCTGACCCGGCTGGCGTCGGGCACCCTCGCCGCGCTGGCGGCGATCCACGCGGCCGGCATCGTGCACTGCGACCTGAAACCGGAGAACATCCTGCTCGGCCCGGACGGGCCCCGCGTGGTCGACTTCGGGATCGCCCGCGCGCTGGAGACCATCGCTCCCAACGCCAGCCGCCAGATCGGCACGCCCGCCTACATGGCGCCCGAACAGATCGACGCCGGACTCATCGGCCCGCACACCGACATGTTCGCCTGGGGCGCCACCCTCGCCTTCGCGGCCACGGGGACCCACACCTTCGGCGCCGCCACCGCTCTCAGGTCGGGGTCATGGTCTGTCTCTTATACACACTCT
>NZ_JABXFD010000297.1 GCF_013372625.1 Actinomadura sp. BRA 177 | reverse complement strand
TTTCGTCATGTTGACCCGGGGGGCGCCCCCCGGGTCAACATGACGAAGGAGTGGCGGGGAGGGAGCCGAAGGCTCCCGACCACACCACTCCCAACTCCGAGTGGAGCTATGGGGATTCGAACCCCAGACCTCCTCCATGCCATGGAGGCGCGCTACCAACTGCGCCATAGCCCCGCCGCTGCGTGGACGTTCATCCCGCAGCGCCTCGCCAGTGTATAGGACGGACGGGGCTGCTCTCGAATCGTTTGGGCGTCAGGTGCCGGCGTCGGGGCGGTCGTCGCTGAGGACGGGTTCGGGGAGAGTGCCGGCGTTGTGTTCGGCGAGGCGCCAGCCGCCGTCGCGCATTTCGATGATGACGGACCAGCAGCAGTTGGACAGGCCGCCGAGGCGTTCCCAGGTCTCTTCGGGGAGGCCGATGAGGTGGGACATGCCGAGGCGGAGGGCGGCGCCGTGGGAGGCGACGACGAGCTGGCCGTTGGGCGGCAGTTCGTCGAGGGCGCGTTCGAGGGCGGCGCCGACGCGTTTGGCGACCTGGGCGCTGGTCTCGCCGCCGGGCGGCTGCCAGGCGGCGTGTTCGGCGGGGTAGCGTTCGCGGATCTCGCGGGAGGTGAGGCCTTCCCAGGCGCCGCCGTCGCGTTCGATGAGGTCCTTGTCGTAGCGGACGGGGAGTCCGGTGATGTCGGCGAGGGCCTGGGCGGTGTCGGCGGCGCGTTTGAGGGGTGAGGCGAGCAGCGCGGTGGGGCGGAGTCCGGCGAGGAGCCGGGCGGCCCGCTGGGCCTGGGCGATGCCGGTCTCGTCGAGCGGGATGTCGGTCTTGCCCTGGAAGCGGCGTTCGACGTTCCACGCGGTCTGGCCGTGCCGCCAGAGGACGAGCCGCCGCCGTCCCGGCTCGCGGGCGGGCCGGGCGTCATTCACTCGGGCTCCCGACGGCGCGGGCGCGCTGGGCCCGGTGGGCGGTGGCGCTGTCCGGCAGGTCGAGGAGGGGGCAGTCTTTCCACAGGCGTTCGAGGGCGTAGTACATGCGGTCTTCTTCGTGCTGGATGTGCACGATGATGTCGACGTAGTCGAGCAGGACCCAGCGGCCTTCGCGCTCGCCTTCGCGGCGGACGGGCTTGGCGCCGGCGTCTTCGCGGAGGCGTTTCTCGACCTCGTCCACGATGGCGCGGACCTGCCGGTCGCTGGGTGCGGAGCAGAGCACGAAGGCGTCGGTGATGACGAGCTGCTCGCTCACGTCGTAGGCAAGAATGTCGTCGGCCAGCTTGTCGCCCGCCGCCTCGGCGGCGATCCGGACGAGCTCTGCCGCCCTCTCGGATGCGGTCACGGTGCGCTCGCGATCCTCCCTGTAGGGGTCGTCTCCGTTGACACCCTCTCATGGGCGGCGGACAACGGACCCCTTTGTCGCTGTGCGACCGCAATGCTCATGCGGCCCTTCCCCCTCCAGCGTATGCGCCCCGGCCGGCACACTCCCGCAGGGCGCGGAGGTACGCGTCCTAGTACAGCCCGCGC
This sequence comes from Actinomadura sp. BRA 177, assembly GCF_013372625.1. Taxonomy (GTDB): domain Bacteria; phylum Actinomycetota; class Actinomycetes; order Streptosporangiales; family Streptosporangiaceae; genus Spirillospora. The sequence goes on along the minus strand of NZ_JABXFD010000297.1, from coordinate 21,442 downwards.
TTGTTGATGTACTGGACGATGCCGTCCGGCACGAGGTACCAGATGGGTTCGCCGGCGTGGACGCGGTCGCGGCATTCGGTGGAGGAGATGGAGAGGGCGGGGACTTCCATGAGGGAGACGCGCCCGTTGGGGAGGCCGGGGTCGGCGAGGCGGTGGCCGGGGCGGGTGACGCCGATGAAGTGGGCGAGCTCGAACAGTTCGTCGGTGTCGTGCCAGGTGAGCATCTTCTCCAGCGCGTCGGCGCCGGTGATGAAGAACAGGTCGGTGTCGGCGCCCCGGAGTTCGCGCATGTCGCGGAGGGTGTCGACGGTGTAGGTGGGGCCGGGCCGGTCGATGTCGATGCGGCTGACGGAGAAGCGGGGGTTGGACGCGGTGGCGATGACGGCCATGAGGTAGCGGTCCTCGGCGGGGGTGACGTCGCCGCGCTCCTTGTGGGAGGAGAGGCCGGTGGGCACGAAGACGACCTCGTCGAGGGAGTAGAAGTGCGCGACTTCGCTCGCGGCCACGAGGTGCCCGTGGTGGATGGGGTCGAAGGTGCCGCCCATGACCCCGAGCCGCCGCTTTTGCGTCATACCGACGAGAATAATCGGCGGGGCCGGTGCCCGGAACGTCCGGGTCCCCGGGTCAGCCGAGGCCGGGGATCGGCGGCCGGCCGTCGTCCCAGGTCACGACGCGGATGGCCTTGCCGACCTCGACCCTCGGCACGGTGCCGGCGGGCAGCACGAACACGTCGGCGGTGAGGCCGAGCGTCTCGTGCAGCGCGTGGACGAGGTCGCCCCGCGGGTCGCCGGCGACGGCCTCGCAGGCGACGAGGAGCCGGGCGGACGGGCTGCGCCGGTCGACGACGAGCTGGTAGTGCGGCCGGACGAGCCCGGAGCCGAGCAGGACGCGCTCGACCTCGCTGGGGTACACGTTGACGCCGCGGACGACGAGCATGTCGTCGGCGCGGCCGAGGACCTTGCTCATCCGGACGAGGGTCCGCCCGCAGGGGCATTCGCCGCGGGTGAGGGACGCGATGTCGCCGGTCCGGTAGCGCAGCAGGGGCAGTGCCTGCTTGGTCGGGGTGGTGAAGACGAGTTCGCCGGGGGTGCCGTCCTCGACGGGGTCGCCGGTGGACGGGCCGACGGCCTCGACGATGAAGTGGTCCTCGTTGACGTGCAGGCCGTCCTGTTCGAGGCATTCGGTGGCGACGCCGGGGCCGATGACCTCGGAGAGGCCGTAGATGTCGACGGCCTTGATGGGCAGTACGGCCTCGATGGCGGTGCGCAGTTCCTCCGACCAGGGTTCGGCGCCGAACACGCCGGCCTTCAGCGCGGGCAGTTCGACACCGGCCTCGGCGACGGCCTCGCCGAGGCGCAGCGCGTACGCGGGGGTGCAGGTGAGGATGTCGGCGTTCAGGTCGGCGAGCATCCGCACCTGCCGGTCGGTCATACCGCCGGACATCGGCACGACGGTTGCGCCGAGCGCGACGGCGCCCTGGTGGATGCCGATGCCGCCGGTGAACAGCCCGTACCCGTAGGCGTTGTGGACGATGCTGCCCGGCGACGCCCCCGCGCAGGAGAGGGAGCGCGCGCACATCGCCGCCCACAGGTCGAGGTCGGCCTTGGTGTAGGCGACGAGGGTGGGTCGTCCGCGCGTCCCACTGGAGCCGTGCACGGCGGCGACCTGGTCCTGCGGGACGGCGAGCATCCCGAACGGGTAGTTGTCCCAGAGGTCCTGCTTGGTGGTGAAGGGCAGGTCGCGGAGCTGGGCCAGTGTCACGTCGGAGCCGCCGGCGACTCCGGCCTCCTTGAGCCGCTGGCCTTGCACCCCGTCCGCGGCGAGGAGGCGGTCGACCAGGCCCCACAGCCGGTGCCGCTGCAGCGCGGCTCGCTCGTCCAGGGACATCGCCTCGGCTTTGGGGTCGAACATGAATCGCCTCCCGGGGAGGGCCGGAACCGCGCGGGTCACTCCGGCGTGGAACCCTGCGGCACGCTGGTTCGTCGGGACTACCATGCCAGACATGACGGAGAACACACCGGATCGAGCACGTACGCGGTTCCCGGGCATCAGTTCCCGGGCCTACGAACACCCGGCGGACCGATCGGCGCTGCTGGCGCTGCGTTCGCTGTCCGGGTTCGACGTCGTCCTGCGCAAGCTGTCGGGGCTGGTCAACGAGCGGTCGCTGCGGCTGATGTTCCTCGGCGGGACGGTGCGCGCCGGCGAGGACCAGTTCCGGCACATCCACGACATGGTCCGGGACGCCTGCTACATCCTGGACATGCCGGAGGTCCCGGAGCTGTACGTCCGGCAGGACCCGACGCCGAACGCGATGGCCCTCGGTTCCGACCACCCGTTCATCGTGCTGAACACCGGCCTGATCGACCTGCTGGACGACGAGGAGCTGCGGTTCGTCATCGGGCACGAGGTCGGGCACATCCTGTCCGGGCACGCGGTGTACCAGACGATGATGCAGATCCTGCTGCAGCTCGGGTCGCGGCTGGCGTGGCTGCCGCTCGGCAACGTCGGCATCGCGGCGATCATCATCGGGCTGCGCGAGTGGTTCCGGAAGGCGGAGCTGTCGTCCGACCGGGCGGGGCTGCTCGCCGGGCAGGACGTGGACGCGGCGAAGCGGGTCAACATGAAGCTGGCCGGCGGGGTCCGGCTGGGCGAGATGAGCAGCGAGGCGTTCCTGCAGCAGGCGCGCGAGTACGACGCGGCCGGCGATGTGCGGGACGGCATCCTGAAGTTCCTGAACCTGCTCGGGCAGTCGCACCCGTACGCGGTGATCCGGTTCGCCGAGATCGACCAGTGGGCGCGCAGCGGCGAGTACGAGCGGATCCTGGCGGGCGACTACCCGCGCCGCGACGGCGACGGCGACGCGTCCGTCCGGGACGGGATCAAGGACGCGGCGCGCTCCTACCGGGAGTCGTGGGAGCGGTCGGCGGACCCGTTCGTGGGCAAGGTCCGCGACATGGCGGACGCGGCGGCGGGCGCGGCCGGCGGGCTGTTCGACCGGATCAGCCGCCGGGACAACGGGCCGACGAGCAGCTAGCGAGAAGAGGCCGGGGCCGCCGCGACACGGACGCGGCGGCCCTTCTCGTGTCCCTAGAACGGCGCCGGGACGAGGAGTTCGACGTTGCGGTCGGCGACCTCGCCGCGGCGGTCGGTGTCGCGGTCCTGCCAGTCGTTGCCCGCCAGTTCGCGGGACAGCGACGCGAGCCGGACGGGGTCGGTGAGCCGGCCGCCGTAGGACGCGGGTCCGGCGGAGTCCAGGATCGTCGCGAAGACCGACAGGGTGCCGTCGCCGTTGTCGGCCAGCTCCACGATGCGGCTCTGCTGCGGGAAGTCGATGTGCGCGGCCGTGTTCACCTCCCAGAACCCTCCGCCGCCCTTGCGCGCGTGCGGAATGACCTGGTTGCGGTGCGTGTGGCCGTTCACCCACAGGATGACGTTCGGGTAGCGCAGCAGGAGCGCCTGCACCTCGTCGCCGAGGACGCGGTCGCCGCCCAGCGGGTTCTCCAGCGAGGCGATCGGGTGGTGGCTGAACAGGACGAACAGCCGGTCCTTCACCGCGTGCTTCACGACCGAGCCGTCCGGGGCGAAGTAGCGGCTGCTGCCGGCCTTCAGCTGCGCCTCCAGCCAGGCGAACTGCTTCTTGTCGAGCGAGCCCTCGGAGTAGCCGTTCGGGTTGACGGTGTCGAGGACGAGCCCGCGCACCACGCCCTGGTCGAACCCGTAGTAGGCCGTCCCGTCCCAGAGGTTGGTCATGGTGAAGCCGTGGCCGCGCAGGGACGCGGACGTCTTGAAGTGCTCGGCGACGACCTCCCGGCGCGACAGCATCCGCCGGTTCCAGTCGGGCGTGACGGGACGGAACAGGCCGCCGGCACCGCCCTGCTCGCGGCTCAGCCGGACGAGTTCCGCCGAGTCCGCCTTCTGGATCATGCGGGCGAGGCGCTCGGCCTGCCCGTCGTCCGCCGGGGCGCCGATCTTGATGCCGCCGGTGGCGAGGCCGGAGACGAGCGGGTTGACCGGCAGGTTGCCCTGGATGAGGCCGTCGTGGTTGCCGAACGCGGCGAGCCACGGCATGTCGAGACCGGACGCCTGGAACGGCCGGCGCGCGGCGTCGATCAGCCCCTTCACCTGCGGGAACCCGTACTTGGTCAGCGCGACGTCGGCCTGCGCGCCGGGCGGCGGGCCCTCGGGGTGCCAGTACGCGCGGTCGTAGGACGCCCAGTCCATGACGCCCTCGTACTTGTTCGGGTCGCCGGAGTCGGGGCGGACGCGCCGGCCGTCCAGCAGGTCGATGATCCAGCGGATCTCGTTGTACTGGACGTTGTCGGCGGCGTCCCCGGTGTTGATCGTGAACGCCAGCCCGAGCCCGGTGGCCGGGCCGCGGCCGACCTTGTTCATCGTCTGCACCATCGCCTCGGCGACCTGCGTGGACAGGATCTCCTGCGGCCGCCACCCGCCCTCCGGGAACCCGCTCACCAGGTCGCGGATGCGGTCGATGAACTCGACGCGGGCCGGGGACTGCGCGTCGATGATGTGCACGTCGGTGAGATGCCCGAACGCCAGGACGCCGCGGCGGGTGGCGGCGCGGCGCGCGGCGGCGGTGCCGCCGAGGTCGCGGCGCAGCCGGTGCGGCTCCCCCGGCCCGGTGATCACCGGCCGGTACCCGCCGGCGCCCGCCGCGCCGAGCACGTACGTCCGGTCGAGGGTGGTACCGGCGATCGGGCCGCTGAGCGCGGGCGTCGCGGCGGCGGCGGGACGCGCGGGGAACGCGGCCAGCCCGGTGGAGGCGATGCCCGCGCCGAGGGCGGCGCCCTGCAGGACACGGCGGCGGCTGTACTCACGAGTCACAATCGTGAATCAGACCACACTCGCAACGTGACATCAATGGCAAAAATGTCACAATTAGCCGCGGGTGTGCCCCTCACCCGTCACCACGTACTTCGTGGACGTCAGCTCCGGCAGCCCCATCGGGCCGCGCGCGTGCAGCTTCTGCGTCGAGATGCCGATCTCCGCACCGAAGCCGAACTCCTCGCCGTCGGTGAAGCGCGTCGAGGCGTTCACCATCACGGAGGCCGAGTCGACCAGCGACACGAAACGCTTCGCGGCCGGCTGGGACGCCGTCACGATCGCCTCGGTGTGGCCCGAACCGTACGTACGGATGTGGGCGACCGCGTCCTCAAGGGAGTCGACCACCCGGGCGGCGATGTCGAGCGACAGGTACTCGGCGTACCAGTCGTCGTCGGTCGCCTCAACGACGTCGGCGCTGTACGAGCGCATGCGGTCGTCGCCGTGGACGGTGACCCCGGCCGTCTTGAGCGCCTCAAGCGCGCGCGGGACGAACGTGTCGGCGATGTCGGCGTGCACCAGGAACGTCTCCGCCGCATTGCACACCGACGGGCGCTGCGTCTTGGCGTTCAGCAGGATTTCGACGGCCATGTCCACATCGGCGGCGGCGTCCACGTACACCGCGCAGTTCCCGACGCCCGTCTCGATCACGGGGACGGTCGACTCCTCCACCACCGAGTTGATCAGCGAGGCGCCGCCGCGCGGGATCAGCACGTCCACCAGGCCGCGCGCCCGCATCAGGTGCTTCACCGACTCGCGGGACGTGCCCGGGACGAGCTGCACCGCGTCCGCCGGGACCTCCGTCTCGGCCAGCGCGCCCTGCATGACCTCGACCAGCACCGTGTTCGAGTCGTGCGCCGACGACGAGCCGCGCAGCATCGCCACGTTCCCGCTCTTCAGGCACAGCGCGGCGGCGTCCACGGTCACGTTCGGACGGCCCTCGTAGATCATCCCGACGACGCCGAGCGGCACCCGGATCTGCCGCAGCTCCAGGCCGTTCGGCAGCACGTTGCCGCGCAGCGTCTCCCCCACCGGGTCCGGCAGCGCGGCGACCTGCCGGACGGCCTCGGCGATCGCGGCGATCCGCGCCTCCGACAGGCTCAGCCGGTCGATCATGTACTCCGAGGTGCCGTTGTCGCGGGCCCGCGCGACATCGACCTCGTTCGCCTTCACGATCTCCGGGGCGGCGGCGACCAGCGCGTCCGCGATGCGGTGCAGCGCCGCGTCCTTCGCCGCGCGCGGCAGCGGAGCCAGCCCGGCTGCCGCCTCCCGCGCCCGCCGCGCCACGGCAAGGAACTCTTCGCGCTCGTCACTCATCACAACGCTCCCTCGTCAAGGACGACCAGATGGTCGCGGTGGATTATCTCGCGTTCGTATTCCGCGCCCAGCTCGCGGGCCAGCCATCTGGTCGAGCGGCCCATCAGCTCCGGGAGCTCGGACGCGTCGTAGTTCGCCAGGCCGCGCGCGACGACGTGGCCGTCGGTGTCGCACAGGTCGACCGGGTCGCCGGCCGCGAAGTCGCCGTCCACGCCCGTCACGCCGGCCGGGAGCAGGGACTTGCGGCGCCGCACGACCGCCTCGACGGCGCCCGCGTCCAGCGTGACGCGCCCCTGGCCGGTGGTGGCGTGCGCGAGCCACAGGTTCCGCGTCGACATGCGGCGGCCCTCGGCCGGGTGGAACAGCGTGCCGACGCTGTCCCCGGCGAGCGCGTGCGCGGCGGACGCGGCGTTGGTGAGCACCACCGGGATGCCCGCGATCCGGGCCGCCTCGACCTTGGTGACCATGCCGCCCGTGCCGACGCGTCCGGACCGGCCGAGCTTGACGTCCTTCAGGTCGTCCGGGCCGTGGACGTCGCCGACGCGGCGGACGCCGGGCTGGCGCGGGTCACCGGTGTAGAGGGCGTCGACGTCCGACAGCAGGACGAGCGCGTCCGCGCGGATCAGGTGGGCGACGAGCGCGGCGAGCCGGTCGTTGTCGCCGAACCGGATCTCGTCGGTGGCGACGGTGTCGTTCTCGTTCACGATCGGCAGGATCCCCATCGCGAGGAGCTGCCCCAAGGTGCGCTGCGCGTTGCGGTGGTGCGAGCGGCGCATCATGTCGTCGGCGGTGAGCAGCACCTGCCCGACCGTCAGCGCGTACCGGGCGAAGGACGAGGTGTAGCGGGCGAACAGCAGGCCCTGCCCGACGCTCGCCGCCGCCTGCTGGGTCGCGAGATCGCGCGGACGGCGGGTCAGCCCCAGCGGCCCGAGCCCGGCCGCGATCGCACCGGACGACACGAACACGATCTCGGTGCCGTCGGCGCGGCGGGCGGCGAGGACGTCCACCAGCGCGTCGATGCGGTTCGCGTCGATCGTCCCCTGCGACGTGGTCAGCGACGACGACCCCGCCTTGACGACGATCCGGCGCGCCTTGGCGATCTCCGCGCGCTCGCTCATGACCCTGCCTCCTGTGGAGGGGCGACCCCCCACACCCCCCGGTTCGCTCCGCTCATGACCAGCCGTCCAGGCGGCGGTCGGTGCCGCGCGGGCCCATGGCGGCCTCGCCCGCCGGGACCTCCGGTTCCCAGTCGAACACGATCGAGTCGTCGATGGTGCCGATCAGGACGGTGGCGCCGGCGCTGGCGCCCGCCTGCGCGAGCGCGTCCTCCACGCCGAGCCGGGCGAGCCGGTCGGCGAGGTAGCCGACGGCCTCCTCGTTGGCGAAGTCGGTCTGCCGCAGCCACCGGACGGGTTTCACGCCGGTGATCAGGTACGTGTTGTCGCCGAGGTTCTTGATCTCGAAGTCGGTGTCGCCGCCGACCGGCTCGGGCCGGATGACGATGCGGGTCGGCTCCGCCGGCGGCAGCGCCGCGCGGTACTCGCTCACCATCGCCGCCATCGCGAACGACAGCTCCCGCAGGCCCTCGTGGGAGGCCGCCGACACCTCGAACACCCGCAGGCCGCGCGCCTCGAAGTCGGGGCGCACCATCTCGGCGAGGTCGCGGCCGTCCGGTACGTCCACCTTGTTGAGGACGACGATGCGCGGGCGGTCCGACAGCGGCCGGTCGCCGAGCACCCGGTCGTAGGCCTGCAGTTCGCGTTCGATGACCTCGAAGTCGCTGACCGGGTCGCGGCCCGGCTCCATCGTCGCGCAGTCGAGGACGTGCGCGAGCGTGGACGAGCGCTCGATGTGGCGGAGGAAGTCGAGGCCGAGGCCGCGCCCCTCGCTGGCGCCCTCGATGAGGCCCGGCACGTCCGCGACCGTGAACGTCGTGTCGCCCGCGCTCACCACGCCGAGGTTCGGGATCAGCGTCGTGAACGGGTAGTCGGCGATCTTCGGCTTGGCGGCGGACAGCGCGGCGATCAGCGACGACTTGCCCGCGCTGGGGAACCCGACGAGCGCGACGTCCGCGACGCTCTTCAGCTCCAGGACGACGTCGCGCTCCTCGCCCGGCTCGCCGAGCAGCGCGAACCCGGGCGCCTTGCGCTTCGCGGTCGCCAACGCCGCGTTCCCGAGGCCGCCGTGGCCGCCCTTCGCGATCACGTACCGGGTGCCCTCGCCGACCAGGTCGGCCAGCACCGTGTCGCCCTCCTTGACGACGGTGCCGTCCGGGACGGGCAGGATCACGTCGCCGCCGTCCGCGCCCGTCCGCAGGCTGCCCTGCCCCGGCTTGCCGTTCCCCGCCTTGCGGTGCGGACGCCGGTGGTATTCCAGCAGGCTCGCCGAGTTGCCGTCCACGACGAGGACGACGTCGCCGCCGCGCCCGCCGTTCGCGCCGTCCGGGCCGCCGAGCGGCTTGAACTTCTCCCGGTGGATCGAGGCGCAGCCGTTCCCGCCGTTGCCCGCCGCGACGTGCAGCACCACCCGGTCGACGAACTGCGCGCCCGATCCCGCTCCAGCGGCCACGGTGACTCTCCTCAATGGAAACGGCGAAGGGGCGGACCGTGCACCGGTCCGCCCCTTCGAAAACGCTTGTGCCCCAGGCGGACTATTCCGCCGGCGGGACGACGCTGACCGCGTTGCGGCCGCGGTAGCGGCGGAACTGGACCGCGCCCGCGACCAGCGCGAACAGCGTGTCGTCGCCGCCGCGGCCGACGCCCGGCCCGGGGTGGAAGTGGGTGCCGCGCTGCCGGACGATGATCTCGCCGGCGTTGACGACCTGGCCGCCGAACCGCTTCACGCCGAGGCGCTGGGCGTTGGAGTCGCGGCCGTTGCGGCTGGACGATGCGCCCTTCTTGTGTGCCATGAGAACGCGCTCCCTTACTTCCCGGCCTGGATACCGGTGATCTTGACCTCGGTGTACGGCTGGCGGTGACCCATCCGGCGCTTGTACCCGGTCTTGTTCCGGTAGTGCATGATGTTGATCTTCGGGCCCTTGACCGCGCCGAGGATCTCGGCGGTCACCTCGTAACGCGCGAGGTCGGCCGCCTTGCTGACGACGTCGTCGCCGTCCACGACCAGCAGGGCCTGAAGCTTGACGGTCGAGCCGACCTCACCGGCCAGCTTGTCGACGGTCAGCACGTCGTCGACGGCGACCTTCTCCTGCCGGCCGCCTGCGCGGACAATCGCGTACACCGCGGAAACCCTTCGTCTGCGCGCGCTTCCGGACTGAACCGGTCCCGCGCGTGGCTTACCAGCCCCCGGACGGGGGCCTACCCCCGGCACCGGGCCGAGGGCGGCACACCAGGGCGGACCCTGGCGCTCTCTGCTTGGCCTCACCGGATCGGCGAGGTGAGCACCGAACGACCCCCGGACGGGTTTCGCGGTGCAGGTACGGACGGCGCGCCCACGACGCACCGAAGTAGAAGGATACCGGATGCCCTGACCGCAACGCGAACGCGTCCGGCCAGGGCACCGGTCCCTCGTCAGTCCGCGGACTCGCCGCCGTCGGCGGTCTGCGCGGCGGTGGCGCGGCGCCGGGTGGGGCGGCGGGTGGCGGTGCCGCCCTCGTCCGCGCCCTCGTCCCCGGCGGGCGCGGAGCCGTTCGGCTCGGCGGCGGACGCGTCGGCGGGCACCTCGGCGCCGCCCAGGTCCGGGCCGGTGCCGTTGGCGGTGACCGGGACCGGCTCGGCGTCGGCCAGGGCGCCCGGGGAGGTGTCGACCGCCTCCTCGGCGGCGTCCGCGGCCTCCACGGCGGCCTGCGCCGGGGACTCGTCGATCTCCGGCGGCGGGCCCGCCGGGCGCTTCGCCGGGCCCGACTTCTTCGGCCGCGACCGCACCGGCTCCGGCTCGGCCTCCACGACCGGCGCCTCGGCGGGCTCCGGCTCGGCGGCCGGCTCCTTCGCCTTGGGCTCGTGCTGAGCCAGTTTCTCCTCGACGGCCTTCTCGACCTCGCCCTTGCGCTTGCGGCGGCGCCCGTTCTCCTTGCCGGCCGCCTTGTCCTGCTTCGGCTCGACCGGCGTCAGGTGGACGTGGATGCCGCGGCCGTTGCACGACTCGCAGGTCTCCGAGAACGCCTCCAGCAGGCCCTGGCCGACGCGCTTGCGGGTCATCTGGACCAGGCCCAGCGAGGTGACCTCGGCGACCTGGTGCTTGGTACGGTCCCGCGACAGGCACTCGACGAGGCGGCGCAGCACCAGGTCCCGGTTGGACTCCAGCACCATGTCGATGAAGTCGATCACGATGATGCCGCCGAGGTCGCGGAGCCGGAGCTGGCGGACGATCTCCTCGGCCGCCTCCAGGTTGTTGCGGGTGACGGTCTCCTCCAGGTTGCCGCCCTGCCCGGTGAACTTGCCGGTGTTGACGTCGATGACCGTCATCGCCTCGGTGCGGTCGATCACCAGGGAGCCGCCGGACGGCAGCCACACCTTGCGGTCGAGCGCCTTGGCGATCTGCTCGTCGATGCGGTACGCCGACAGGGCGTCCTGGTCGCCCGTCCAGCGCTCGACGCGGTCGGCCAGGTGCGGCGCCACGTACTCGACGTACTCGGAGATCGTGTCCCACGCCTCGGAGCCGGACACGACCAGCTTGGAGAAGTCCTCGTTGAAGATGTCGCGGACGACCCGGATCGTCAGGTCGGGCTCGCCGTAGAGCAGCGACGGCGCCGACGCCGTCTTCACCTTCTTCTGGATGCTGTCCCACTGGGCGGCGAGGCGGGACACGTCGCGGGACAGCTCCTCCTCCGTCGCGCCCTCGGCCGCCGTGCGGACGATCACGCCGGCGTTCTCCGGCATGACCTTCTTCAGTATCGACTTGAGCCGGCTGCGCTCCTTGTCGGGCAGCTTGCGGCTGATGCCGGTCATCGAGCCGTCCGGCACGTACACGAGGTAGCGGCCGGGCAGCGAGACCTGGCTGGTGAGCCGGGCGCCCTTGTGGCCGAGCGGGTCCTTGGTGACCTGGACGAGCACCGACTGGCCGGACTTGAGCGCCGACTCGATGCGGCGCGGCTGCCCCTCCAGGCCGGAGGCGTCCCAGTTGACCTCGCCCGCGTACAGGACGGCGTTGCGGCCCTTGCCGATGTCGACGAACGCCGCCTCCATCGACGGCAGGACGTTCTGGACCTTGCCCAGGTAGACGTTGCCCACGTACGACTGGTGGGTGGCGCGGTTGACGTAGTGCTCGACGAGGACGTCGTCCTCCAGGACGGCGATCTGCGTGCGCTCGCCCTCCTGCCGCACCACCATCACGCGCTCGACCGACTCGCGGCGCGCCAGGAACTCCGCCTCGGTGATCACCGGCGGGCGGCGGCGGCCCTGCTCGCGGCCCTCGCGGCGGCGCTGCTTCTTGGCCTCCAGGCGGGTCGAGCCGCGCACGGACTGGACCTCGTCCTCGGCGGCGGCGCGGGCCTCCCGGGCGGAGCGGACGTGCGTGACGGTGTTCGGCGGGTCGTCGGTGCCGTTCCCGCCGTCGCCGTCGGTCCCGGTGCGGCGCCTGCGGCGGCGACGGCGGCGGCTCGACCCGTTCTGGCCGTTCTCGCCGTCGTCCTCGTCGTCGGCGGCCTCCTGCTCGGCCTCCTCCGCCTTGGGCTCCTTCTTGGCCCTGCCGGCGGCCCTGCCGCCCCTGGTGGAGGTCTTGCCGGCCTTGGGCTGCTCCTCTTTGGCCTCCTTGGCCTCCTCGGCCTCGGGCTCCTCGGCCGATGCCTCGTCCTCGGCGCCGTCCTTGCCCCGGCCGCGGCCGCGGCCGCCGCGGCGGGGTTCATCGGGGTCCACGGGCGCGCAGACTACTGCCCGCCGGCCGGTGACACGCCGGTGCGCGGCGCGCTCACTGCCCGGACTTCCCGCCGGCCGCCAGGTCGAGCCGCCCGTACAGGAAGTCGGCGGCGTTCTCGATGACCAGGCTCACATCGATCATCTCGTTGAGCGAGGCGGGCTGCTCCCCGCCGGCCCGCTCCACCCACGTGATCACGGCGTAGTGGCCGTAGGTCTTGGCGTAGGCGGCGCTGAACCCGGGCCCGAACGCGGGCACCCCGGGCGCCTTCAGCGGCACCACCCAGCCGGCGCCGGTCGCCGGGTCCAGGTCGCGCAGCACCTGCTTGGCGCCGTCCTCGGCCGCCATGTTCAGCACGATGAACTGGCCGACGTGCTTCTTGTCGTCGCTCACGTACGCGGCGCGGACGAGCTGGGTGCACTGGCCCTTGGCGAGGTCGCCCTGCAGGCGGGCGCCCCACGTGCCGGCCTTGCAGTCGTCCGTCAGGTCGGACGCGGCCAGCGTGAACGCGTACTTGCCGGTCTTCAGGTTCTTGGCGGAGAACGCCTCGCCCTCGGTGATCGCGCGGGTGTCGGCGGACCGGGACGCGATCTGGGCGAAGCCCTCGCCGAGGTAGTCGGGCGTGTAGGCGGTCGGCACCGCCGTCTTCGCCTCCTGCTCGTCGCTCCCGCCGGTCAGCAGGACCACGGCCACCGCCGCGACGACCACCACGACCAGCGCGGCGACCGCGCCGATCAGCAGCTTCGGCTTGGGGAGCCTGCGGCCGGGCTTCTCCTCCGGCCAGAAGTCCTCCCCGCGGCCCTGCCGCGCGGCCTGGGGGGAACCTGAGTCACGAGCCTCGATCACGCCCCGGAGCTTAGCGGTCCGGGTGCGCTCCGCGCGCCCAAAAGGGGTTTTCGTCCAGATTCCTTGGAGCTACAGCCCGTTGCCGCCGATCAGCGCACCGACACCGTAGGTGATGCCCGCGGCGGCGGCGCCGAACAGCAGCTGCCGGGTCCCGCCGAACCACCACGGCCGGGTGGTGATCCGCGACACCACCGCCCCGGCGGCGAACAGGCCGAGGGCGGCGACGATCGCCGCGGGCCACAGCGAGGACGCGCCCAGCAGGTAGGGCAGCACCGGCAGGACCGCGCCGACCGCGAACGACAGGAACGACGAGCCCGCCGCCAGCACCGGGGACGGCAGGTCGCCGGGCGTCACCCCGAGCTCCTCCCTGGTGTGCACCTCCAAGGCCTCGTCCGGGTTGCGGGACAGCTGGCGGGCGACCTCGGCGGCCGTCTCGGCGTCCACGCCGCGCGCCTCGAACACCTCGGCCAGCTCGCGCTCCTCGGCGACCGGGTGCCGGGCGAGCTCCAGCCGCTCCACCTCGATCTCCGCCTCCGCCAGCTCCGACTGGGAGGCGACCGAGATGTACTCCCCCGCCGCCATCGAGAACGCGCCCGCCGCGAGGCCCGCGAGGCCGGCCAGCAGGACGACCTGCCGGTTCTCCTGGCCGCCCGCGACGCCCGCGATCAGCGCGAAGTTCGACACGAGCCCGTCCATCGCGCCGAACACCGCGGGCCGCAGCCAGCCCCCGGTGACGTCGCGGTGCTGGTGGTGGTGCTCCGTGCCTGCGTCCGACACCGTGGCCGTCGCCTACTTCCCGTCCGTGACGGGCTCCCCCTTCGTCACCCGGCCGGGGTCGGCGGCACCGTCGCCCTCATTCTCCACGGCCTCGCCGGCGGGCTCGTCCTCCGGGGCGTCGTCTCGGGCCTCCTCTGCCGAATCGGCCTCGGCGGAGGGCTCCTCCGTCTCGCCGGCGTCCTCGGCCTCCGCGCCGGCCTTGGGCTCGTCGTCCGCCGCGTCCGCCGCCTCGTCCTCGCTCGTGGCGGGGACGGCGGCGGTGTCACCGGACGCGGTCTCGGCGACGGGGGCGCCGACGTTCTCCGGGCCGGTGCGGCCCCGGTTCAGGTACAGGTAGGCGACCGCGCCGATGAACAGGGCGATCGACGTCCAGTCGTTGAGGCGCAGGCCGAGGATGTGGTGGGCGTCGTCGATGCGCAGCGCCTCGATCCAGCCGCGTCCGACCGTGTAGGCGGCGACGTAGAGGGCGAACGCGCGGCCGTGCGTGAGCTTGTAGCGGCGGTCGGCCCAGATGACGAGGACCGCGACGCCGAGGCACCACAGCGACTCGTACAGGAACGTCGGGTGGTAGGTCGCGATGTCGGCGTACCTGGGGTCGAGGGCGGGCCCGCCGTCCAACATCGGCCGGTGGTTCTCGTCGATCTTCAGCGCCCAGAAGGTGTCCAGCGGGCGGCCGTACAGCTCCTGGTTCCAGTAGTTGCCCCAGCGGCCGATCGCCTGCGCCAGCACGATGCCGGGCGCGACCGCGTCGGCGAGCGCCAGGATCGAGATGCCGCGCCGCCGGCAGCCGATGTAGGCGCCGAGCGCGCCGAGCGCGATCGCGCCCCAGATGCCGAGGCCGCCCTTCCAGATCTCCAGCGCCCGCAGCGGCTCGCCGTTCTCCCCGAAGTAGCGCTGGTAGTCGGTGACCACGTGGTAGAGCCGCCCGCCGACCAGGCCGAACGGCACCGCCCACACGGCCACGTCGACGATCACGCCCGGCGCGCCGCCCTTGGCGGCCCAGCGCCGCTCGCCCAGCCAGACCGCGGCGACGATGCCGAGAATGATCATGATGGCGTAGGCGCGGATCGGGACGGGCCCGAGGTGCCAGACGCCCTGCGAGGGACTCGGGATGTAGGCGAGCTGGTGCATGACCGTTGACGTTACCGCCTTCCGGGCGCCGTCCGCGCCCTCTCCTTCACTGCCGTCCGGCCGCCGTGCCGCCCGGCCGCGTGCTTCCCGGTGCCGGTGCGCTCCCGGTGGCCTTCGCGACGGCCTTCTTCAGCTCGTCGGGCGAGCCGAGGACGTCGCCGCCGACCTTCCTGCCGTTCAGTGCGAGGTACGGGGTCGAGTCGACCCCGGCCTTCCCCGCCTGGGCGCTGGCCTGGTCCACGGTGTCCATCTTCTGCTCGCCGTTGACGCAGGCGGCGAAGGACGGGTCGGTCACGCCCAGGTCGGCCGCCCATTGTATGAGGTCCTGCGGGAGGAACCCCTTCTTGCCCTCTTCGGGCTGCTCGGCGTACAGCCGGTCGTGGTACTTGATCCAGTGGTCGGCGGGCATGCAGGCCGCCGCGTTCGCGGCGCGCCGCGAGTTCGACATCAGCGGGTCCTGCTGGAACAGCTGGAACGGCCGGTAGACGACCTTCAGCTTGCCCTCCGCCGCCAGCTGCTTCATCGTCCCGCCGAGCCGCTCCTCCATCGCCTTGCACGCGGGGCACTGGAAGTCCTCCCAGACGTCGAGGACGGGCGCGTTCACCCCCGGCTTCGCCATCGCGACCGAGCCGTCCTGCTGCCGGGTCGCCGGGGCGAGGGCGCCCTTGTAGTCGCCGATCGCGGACTCGTCGCCGCCGTTGCGGGACACCAGCACGACGACCGCCGCGACCACGACCGCGGCCAGGGCGACGGCGCCGAGGACGACCAGCAGCGCGCGCTGCCGCCGTCCCCGGGCCGCCGCCCGCGCCCGCTCGTCCGCGAGGCGCCGCCGCGCGGACGGTTCCCTGCCCTGCTCGCTCATCGATCCCCCGATCGCCACGGTGCGTGCTCTTGAGCTATCACGAGCGTAGCGGTGGCGGCCGGGCGAGGGCCTCAGGAAGCGCCGTGCGGGCGGGGCGAGGTCACTTCCCGGCGGTCTTGCCGGCGGCGTCGATCGTCGCGCGCAGCGCCGCGGGGTTCATGAACTGCGTCTGGTCGAGCTTCTGGCCGTTCAGGAAGACCGTCGGCGTGCCGTCGACCCCGCGCTCCTGCAGCGCGTAGTTGGTCATCGAGGTGACGGTGGCCTTCTTCTGCTCGTCCCGCACGCACTTCTCGAAGTTCGGGTCGGTGACGCCGACGTCCTTGCCCCACTTCACCAGGTCGTCGGGCGAGAAGCCCTCCGAGCCCTCGGCGGGCTGGAACTTGAAGAGCGCGTCGTGGTAGGAGATCCACTTGTCGGCGGGGACGCACAGCGCCGCCTCGGCCGAGCGCAGCGAGTTGATCCGGATGGGGTCCTTCTGCTGCCCGAACAGGTGGAACGGCCGGTAGACGACCTTGACCTTGCCCTGCTCGGCGAGCTCCTGGACGGTCTTGCCGGTGGCCTCCTCGAACTGCTTGCAGATCGGGCACTGGAAGTCCTCGAAGATCTCCAGCTCCGGCTTGGTCACCCCGGACTGCGCCATCACGATGGAGCCGTCGTCCTGGCGGGTGAGCGGGGCGAGCGCGCCCTGGTGGACCTCGGCCCGGCCGTTCTTGTTCTTCTGGTCGATGACCAGGACGGTCCCGACCACGATCACCGCTACGGCCACCACCGATCCGAGGACGATGGCGAGCAGCCGCCGCTGCTTGTCCCGCGCCGCCTGCCGCTTGCGCTCGGCGGCCAGGCGCTCTCTCGCGGACCGCTCTCGTGCGGCCTTGCTCATGGATTCTCCTCGTGCGTACGGACCCGGGCGCCGCCACCGTGCGGCGCGGTACCGGCGAGATTAGTCGACCTGACCGATCCGTCGGAATTCGTCGATCAGGACCAGCAGGAACAGCACGACGGTGACGGCGTGCACCCCGGTGCACCACAGGCAGATCTTGTGCAGGACCGCCAGCTCGACGGTGACGAGGTAGACGACCATGAGCACGCCCACGGAGACGGCCGCGACCCGGCCCCAGCGCAGCGGCGGCCACGTCGAGCGCAGCGCCCACGGCGTCAGCAGCGCGCCGAAGCCGACGAAGAACGCGAGGCCGAGCAGCGGCATCGGGATGCCGAGCAGGGTGGAGTACTCGCTCGTCGTGACCGCGTGGCAGTCGATCGTCGAGGTCGCCGAGCACACCAGCGCGCTCTCGTCGTAGTGGCTGATCGTCAGGTAGACGGAGATCCCGAGCCCGCCGAGCGTCAGCAGCCAGGCCGCGACCTGGAACCAGGCGGGCGGCAGCCGCGGCGCCGCCGTCTCGGCCCGGTCCTTCGCCGTCATCTCTTGCGTCATCGTGTTCCTTCCGGGACCGCCTCCTCCGGCGAACACACCCTACGGGAGGACGGCGGTACCACAAGCAACAACTCGGCGGCGGCCGCCGGGAGTTCCCGAAGTACCGTAAAGCCCGCGCGGAAGCGGCTTTTCCGCGTTCCGCGCGGGCCTTGCCGGCATGTCCGGAATGATCAGTGCCGGGCGCGGACGCCCGCCGCGAGCTCCTCGGTGAGCGACCGGATCCCGGCCAGTCCGGCCGTCAGGTCGGGGGCCTCCAGGACGCGGCGGACGAACGCCGATCCGACGATGACGCCGTCGGCGAACCCGGCGACCTCGGCGGCCTGCGCGCCGGTGCCGACGCCGAGCCCGAGCCCGATGGGCAGCGCCGTCCCGGCCTTGTCGATCACCGCACGGGTCCGCTCGACCAGGTGCGGGGCGCCGGTGTCGACGGCGGAGCGGGCGCCGGTGACGCCCATCAGCGACGCCGCGTACACGAAGCCGCGGCACACCCCGGTGATCGTCTCGATGCGCTCGTCGGTGGAGCTGAGCGCGACGAGGAACACCCGGTCGAGGCCGTGCGCGTCGGACGCCGCCAGCCACTCGCCGCCCTCCTCGGGCGTGAGGTCGGGGGTGATCAGCCCGGACCCGCCGGCGGACGCCAGGTCGCGGGCGAACCGGTCGGTGCCGTAGTGGTCGACGGGGTTCCAGTACGTCATGACGAGGGTGGGGACGCCGGTGGCGGCGACGGCCTCGACCGTCCGGAACACGTCGGCGACGCGGGCGCCGCCGACCAGTGCCTGGTGGACGGCGTCCTGGATGACGGGGCCGTCCATCATCGGGTCGGTGTAGGGCAGGCCGAGTTCGATGACGTCGCAGCCCGCGTCGACCATGGTCTTGGCGACCTCGATGGCGCCGTCCACGGTCGGGAAGCCGACGGGCAGGTAGCCGACGAGCGCGGCCCGTCCCTCCGCCTTGGCCTTGTCGTAGGCGGTCCGGGCGCTCACTTGCCCTCTCCTTCTGGCATCAGGCCGAAGAAGGCGGCGGCCGTGTGCATGTCCTTGTCGCCGCGTCCGGACAGGCACACGACGATCGTGGCGTCCGGGCCCAGTTCCCTGCCGACCTTGAGCGCGCCGGCGAGCGCGTGCGCCGACTCGATCGCCGGGATGATGCCCTCGGTGCGGCACAGCAGCGCGAACGCGTCCATCGCCTCCGCGTCGGTGATCTCGCGGTACTCGGCGCGTCCGGTGTCGTGCAGCCACGAGTGCTCGGGGCCGACACCGGGATAGTCCAGTCCGGCGGAGATCGAGTGGGTTTCGAGGGTCTGGCCGTCGTCGTCCTGCAGCAGGTAGGTCCGCATGCCGTGGATGACGCCGAGCGAGCCGCCGGTGAGGGTCGCGGCGTGCTTGCCGGTCGCGACGCCGTCGCCGCCCGCCTCGAACCCGTACAGCCGGACGGACTCGTCCGGGACGAAGGCGTGGAAGGTGCCGATCGCGTTGGAGCCGCCGCCGACGCAGGCGACGACCGCGTCCGGCAGTGCGCCGGTCATGTCGATGCACTGCTGCCGGGCCTCGACGCCGATGATGCGCTGGAAGTCGCGGACCATCATCGGGAACGGGTGCGGGCCCATGACGGACCCGATGCAGTAGTGGGTGTCGTCGACGGTCGCGACCCAGTCGCGGAACGCCTCGTTGCAGGCGTCCTTGAGGGTGCGGCTGCCGGTCTTCACCGGGATCACCTCGGCGCCGAGCATCCGCATCCGGGCGACGTTCAGGGCCTGCCGCTCGGTGTCGACCTCGCCCATGTAGACGGTGCAGGTCAGGCCGAGGAGCGCGGCGGCGGTCGCGGTGGCGACGCCGTGCTGCCCGGCGCCGGTCTCGGCGAGGAGCCGGGACTTGCCCATCCGCTTGGTGAGCAGCGCCTGGCCCAGCACATTGTTGATCTTGTGCGAGCCGGTGTGGTTGAGGTCCTCGCGCTTCAGCAGCACCCGGGCGCCGCCCGCGTGCTCGGCGAAGCGCTTCGCCTCGGTCAGCAGGCTCGGACGTCCCGCGTAGTTCGCGAGGAGGTCGTCCAGCTCCGCGGTGAAGGCGGGATCCCGCTTGGCGGCCTCGAACTCGCGGGCCAGCTCGTCCAGCGCCGCCATCAGCGCCTCGGGGGCGAACCGGCCGCCGAACCGGCCGAAATGGCCGGTGGCATCGGGTACAGCACCGCGCGCGGCGGTGTCCGTGGTCATCGGAAAACGCGTCCTGTCGTGGGAGAAGTGGATGGGGTCGGTGGGGCCTGGACTCAGCCCCGCCATCGCTCCCGGAGCGGTTCGACCTGCATACCCCTCACCCTATCGACTCGCTCAGCCGCTCTGCCGCAGCGCCGGATGGGCGCCCGCGGCGACCAGGTCGGCGACCGCGGCGCGCGGGTCCCGGCCGATGACGAGGCTCTCCCCCACCAGCACGGCGTCGGCGCCGCTGGAGGCGTAGGCGAGCAGGTCGTGCGGCCCCCGCACCCCGGACTCGGCGATCTTCACGACGTCCTTGGGGATGGTGGGCGCGACCCGCGCGAACACCCCGCGGTCGACCTTCAGCGTGCGCAGGTCGCGGGCGTTCACCCCGACGACCTTCGCGCCCGCCGCCACGGCGCGGGCCGCCTCCTCCTCGGTGTGCGCCTCGACGAGCGGCACCAGCCCGATCGACTCGGCCCGCTCCACCAGCGACACCAGCGCGTCCTGCGGCAGCGCCGCGACGATCAGCAGCACCATGTCGGCGCCCGCCGCCCGCGCCTCCCACAGCTGGTAGGACGTGACGATGAAATCCTTGCGCAGGACGGACACGTCGACGTTCGCGCGCACATCGGCGAGATCTTCGAGGCTGCCGCCGAACCGGCGCCGCTCCGTCAGCACGCTGATCACCTTGGCGCCGCCGGCCTCGTAGTCGCGGGCCAGCGCCGCCGGATCCGCGATCGCGGCCAGCGCGCCCTTCGACGGGCTGCTGCGCTTGACCTCCGCGATGACCGAGACGCCCGGGCCGCGCAGCGCGCCGAGCGCGTCCCGCGGGGCCGGCGCCTTCGCCGCCGTCTCCTTGAGTGCGTCGAGCGGGACCTCGCGCTGCCTGTCGGCGAGATCGGCCCGGACGCCCTCGATGATCTCGTCCAAAACGCTCAAGGTCGCAGGCCCCCTATTTCAGGTCGTTCCGTGCACTATATCTATCGGGGGGCGACCCCCCGCGCCCCCCGTCACGACGCAGGCGATCCTCACGCCGCTGTTGCGGTCTGTCGTGCCCGTGCGGGCGTGCGCGGCGTCGCTGCGGTCGCCTGCGTCGGCGGGCATGCCCGCTGCGCTCGCTAGCGCTCGCTCCGCGTGCCTGCCCGCACTCCGGTGGCTGGGCTTCAACCTGCCGGGGCTGAGGTTCGAACCTCCAGGAGTGGGCCTAAGGCGCCAGAGCATTAGCGAAGGGCAGGTTGCGGACTATCCAGTAGACGATCACTAGGCCTAGGAAGGCGTAGACCACTGGTTGTTTGAAGAGGATGGTTCGCATGGGGAGGCCCTGGGCGGTTTTGACCGTCCAGCGGACGTAGAGGTAGCCGAAGACCGGCAGCAGGACGAACAGCAGCGGGTTCAGGCCGAAGGCGGTGCCCACGTCGCCGTGGGTCAGTGCGTAGACGAGGCGCGTCATGCCGCAGCCGGGGCAGTAGTAGCCGGTCAGCATGAGGAATGGGCAGCTCGGATAGTGGCCCGCCTCGTTCGGGTCGCCCCGAAAGGCCACGATCAGCGCGCCGGCGACGACTCCGCCCAGCACCGCCGCCTGCGGCAGCAGCGCCCGCATCCCCTGCTTGGGCGCGTGCGAATGCTCCTGCGGTGGAACGGCTACCCGAGTCACACCCCCACGATAGGCGAGCCGGTTCGGCCCAGCCACGGCAGGTTGAAGCCCAGCCACGGCAGGTTGAACCCCGACCCCGGCAGGTTTAAGCCCAGCCACCGGAGTGCGGGCAGGCACGCGGAGGGAGCGCTAGCGAGCGGAGCGGGCATGCCCGGCGACGCAGGCGACCGCAGCGCCGCACAGACCGCAAGAGGCACAGAGACCGCAACCAGGCGTGAGGATCGCCTGCGTCGCTGACGGGGGTTCCAGGGGGTCGCCCCCCTGGGTCAACAGGGATTCCCCCGGTCCAACACATAGCCGATGCCTCGGACGGTTCTGATGGGGGTGCCTTCGCCCAGTTTGGCGCGGAGCTGGGCTACGTGGACGTCGACGGTGCGGCTGCCGGCGCCGGCGCCGGGGCCCCAGGCGGCGTCCAGGAGTTGTTCGCGGGTGAAGACGCGGCCGGGGTTGGCCATGAGGTATTCGAGGAGGTCGAACTCGGTGACGGTGAGGGTGACGCGGCGGTCGCCGGTGACGGCGGTGCGGTCGGCTCTTATACACATCTGACGCTGGCGACGACGAGGACAGGGTTCATCTCCGGGGCGG